>NZ_BAAGZP010000021.1:0-20140 GCF_054778355.1 Saccharopolyspora tripterygii
CATCGCCGGCACCGCAACACTACTAGCCATCGCATGCGCAATCGGCCTACACGAACCCCAACGGGAACCCGGTAAGGAAGCCGTCTCACCGAAGAGGGACCGCGCACGTCCGTCGGCGATGCGGGTGCCGAATGCTGTTCCACTGGCGATGGCGGCAGCGTGCGCATACTTCGGTGTCTACGGACTCATCCCGGTCTTCGCCGAACACGTCCGCGAAATCGTCCCCGAGCCCAACGCTGCGAGCCTGTGGGTTGGTGTGCTCCACTCCGTGATGTGGGGCGCGACCTTGATCGGGTCGTTCTGGTGGGGCAAGCACAACGACCTCACTCAGCGCCCGCTGCGCACGTTCGCCCTCGCGGCGGCGGGATGCGCTGCAAGCATCGCGATCCTCAGCTTGCCGCTCGACCCGTTCGCGCTCATCCCGTTCCGGCTAGCACAAGGCTTCTGCTTCGCAGCACTCGCCCAGTCCCTCTTCCTGCACTTCAGCAAGCACGCACCGAGTGAGAACAAGAGCGCCTTCGTCAGCACCGCCAACAGCTACCTCCTCATCGGTCAATCTGCCGGCCCACTGCTGGCCGGCCCGATGGTGGGGGCACTTCCGGTAGCCGGAACGGTCCTCGTGATGGCCGCAATGGGCGGGCTCGGTGCCATCTTGGCGCTCGGGCCGACACGTGCCGAGAAGTACTCGATGGACGAGCTCGACGACGAGGTCACCGAAGGACAGTCCGAGCCGACGGCGGACGAGACCTTGTCGCTACCCGTCATCACTGAACCAGTTCGCAACGGCGTTACGATCGTCCCCTACTGCGGTTGGCACATCGCTCCCCACAGGCTCGGCACGCTCGCCGCTCGCTATGCCACGCCGTGGGACCAAAGTGGCGAAGCCCCGCCTGATGAAGCTGCACGCACCTTCGATGCCTGGCAGCGAAGCGGCACGCTCTTCCGCGACCACCAGCCGGCCTTCTACGCCTACGAGCAGAGCGGCCCGCGGGGAACGTTGCGCGGCGTGCTCGGAGCAGTTCACCTCGACAGCGGACTCCTCCCCCACGAAGACGTAATTTCCGAACGCATCGACCGCATAGTCGACCTCATGCACGAAGGTGCGATGAACCTCGACCCCCTGCTGCTCGGCTATTCCGGCGAGGGCCGGACGACAGCCTGCCTGGCACGAGCGGCACGGGCAGCACCCGTGTCGGAGATTCTCGCCGACGACGGACAACTGCACCGCGTATGGCGCATCAGCGACCGCAGCGCGCAGGACGAGGTCATCGGCGAGATGGCGGGCCGTGCTGCCTTCATCGCCGACGGCCACCACCGTCACGCCGCAGCACGGCAGCTCCGCCGCGAGTACTACGCCACAGGCAACGGACCAGGGCCGTGGGACTACATTGCAGGGCTACTGGTTGACGTCAAACGCAATCCGATGCAGCTGGCGCCCATGCACCGCGTTCTCCCGTACACGGATCCGCAGGCTGCGTTGAAGGCTGCATCTACCCGATTCCGCATTCGACCACTGCGCGGAGAACTCCGACAATGGCTACCTGTGCTCAAAGAGCACGCACGCGGCGGACCTGCCTTTGTTGTGGCCACGCCAAGAGGTGCTTTCCTGCTGAGCGAGCCGAACCAAGCGCTCTTGGACGCAAGCCTCAACAACTGCCCGCCGTCGCTTCGGCCGATGCACCTGTCGGTCCTGCACAATCTGCTGATCGACGAGCTGTGGCGAGTCCCTGATTTGCCCGAGTACGTCTCTTACGACGCGAGCGCGATCAACGCGGTCCGCCGGGTCCAACGGCAGGGAGGTTTCGCGGTCCTCCTCACCCCGCCTACCCAGAAAGACCTACGAACAGCCGCGGCGGCAGGTATGCGGCTACCCCGGAAGTCCACGTCATTCGGACCGAAGCCCCACCCGGGCCTGGTCTTCCGCACTACCGGCAAGCGGTGAACTCATGGCTGAGCGACAACTGCAGATCGTTTTGATGACACACCCCGCGGCCAGAGGCATCTCGCACCCACGCACCTCGGGCGGGTGCGCATGTCAGCCGCCCGTCGGCATGTACCGTCGCACGGCGTCTGCGACCTCGTCGGCGGTGCTGAAGGTGGCAGGCTCGCTGATGCGTTGCAGGCTGCCGTCGGGGCGCAGCAGATACGTGACCGGAAGAACGGGAGGCACCTGCAGCGCGCCTTGGAGCTGTCCGTTCACGTCTACGACTGACGGGTAGTGCACCCCGACTTCAGAGATCAGCTCCAATGCCGCGGATCCGCGATCCTGCACGTTGATGCCCACGACCGGGATCGCTTCCGCCCTGTTCGCATACTCCGCCAAGGCGGGCATTTCTTCCCGACACGGCAGGCACCACGATGCCCACACGTTCAACAGAGCCGGTCTGCCGGCGAGCGCAGCACTCAACTCCACTGGTCGCGTATCGCCGAGGCAAGGAACAACCACACCAGCCAGAGGTCCGGCCCCCCGTGCACCTTCGCCGGCGGTGGGACACGGCAACAATGCGGCCCTCTGCCGCAACGACGCCAGCACATCATCGCTTTCCAGCACAGTTGTTCGACCGCTTCGAGGCAGAGGACCACCCAGGTCATTTCCTCCTGGCGGGACGGCGGAATCCCGTGGCCACAAAGCGATCCCTCCCGCCACGGCGAGCACAATCACCACAATCGTCACTCGGATTTCGCGACCCCACCCGCGCACGCTCATGCACCTCCGCTTTGGCCGCCCCACCTGATCGGCGACTCTGCCACCACCTCAACGGGCCACCACGGGAGGGTTCAACGGGCATCCCGCTCGGCAGCTCGAAGCTGATCCACTTCAGCACGCAACCGCGCGATCTCGACATCATGATGCTGAACGGTGGGCTGCGGACCGTGCCGCTGCCCGCGCATCATCAACCACATCATGACGCCCATACCGATGGGGCACGCCAGCAAGGCCAGCAACGTCAGCGACTCCATTTTCGACACCTCCACGTAGGCCCGGCCCCAACAGTACTATGCTCAATCGTATGCTTCCCAAGACAGCAGATGAGGCTGTCGAGCAGGGACAAGCCGACTTCCAGACACTCCGAGGACCAGCGAGGCTGCCCGGGCTAGAGCCAAGTTCGCACTAGCCGAAACGCAGCGGCGTACCAGCGCGAAATCACGTGGGCGACTGACCTGGCGCGGGCTGGACGGTGCCCTGAACACGGGCGCCGGGTTGGCGCCCGGCGCGCATCTCATCGAGCGCAGCGGACAGCACGGGGTACGTAGCGGGTCCGGTAATCTTCCCCACGATCTTTCCGTTCTGGTCGATGAAGAAGGTCTCCGGTACGCCGAATACACCGAACTCCAGAGCCAGCTTCGAGTCCGGGTCCGTGACGTACCGGTAGCCGTCACCCCGCCCGAGCTCGTCGAGGAACGAAATCGCGGAGTCGCGCCGGTCCTGGTAGTTGACACCGACGAACGTCACGCCCGCCTGCTTGTAGTTGGTGGCAGCCGAGGTCAGGACGGCATGCTCCTCCCGGCACGGGACGCACCACGAGGCCCAGAAGTTGACCACGACGATCTGCCCGCGCAAGTCGTTCAGAGAGAGCGAACCCGTGCCCTCCAGCTCTGGCACTCGCTGGTTCGGCGCTGGCTTGCCGATCAACGGGCTGTCCACGAGCGTGGGATCCTTGCCCAGCTGGGCCCCGAACACCGCCCCGATCCCGATGGCCAACACGGTGACAAGAAGAGTGCTCCACCTCGCTATGCGCCAGGCAGTCCAGCGGTGCGGCTTTTCGGCTGGCTCGTGCGCGGGGCTGGTCCGGGTCACGATCCTCCCTCCCCAGCTGTCGCCGATACTTGCCGCAGCATCTCGTCGACCTGCTGCCGCAACTCCGGCGGAAGATCCGAGCGTTTCTGGAGTTGCCGCAGGATCTCGTGCGCCTGCGCAGAACCTCCACCCGCGACGGCGCTATTGGCCTTGAACCAGGCCGCGGACACGGAGGACGAGTCGATGGCAAGCGCCTTGTCGATGAAGCGCCCCGCCTCAGCCGGTTTGCCGATCTTGAACAACAGCCAACCCGACCAGGCCTGCACCTCAGGGTTCTCAGGCTGCTGCTTGATGGCGGTGCCGAGGTGTACGGATGCCTTGTCGAAGTTCTCCTCTGCGAGGTAGCGCTTGGCGAGTGCCAACCGCATGCCCACGACCTCGGGGTTCTGCGCGATCACGGCTTCCATCTCGTCGTTTGTCACCCTGGACAGATCACGCGGAGGCATCCCGGACTGCGCAGCACCACCCGGGGGTGGGGTGAGCGCCTCGTTGCCCGTCACGTAGCCGTTCTGCGGGCGGGTACCGACGTAACTCGGCAAAAGCACAGCGACCGCGAACACGGCCACCACCCCAGCTGCGACGTACAGGAGCAACCAGCCCCGCGACCGTTTCGGTCGGCTCACGCTTGATGTTGCTGAAGGCTGATTCTCCAGTTGCCTGATCGCCTCTGCCGCCCGCCGCTGGTACTGGACGCGTAGCAGGTCGGCTTCGTCCTGGGGGATTTCTCCCAGCGTGACCTGCTGATCCAAGCCCCGCAGGTCACCCAGGGCCTGGTCCCGTCGTTGTTCCAGTTCTGTCAGGTCGGCAGTCACGGCTCGTCGTCTCTCTTAGCGCCTGCGGGGAATTCCTGAAGGGCTGCTTCTACACGCTGACGGTCCTCGTCTGTGAGCTCGGCAGCCGCCATCGAGGACGGACGAGTCCGAGTCACCACCACCAGCGCCCCCACCACCCCGATGACGGCCGGGATCGCCCACACCAGAAGAGTGTTTCCACTGGCTGGCGGCTCCAGCACGACCCAGTCCCCGTACCGAGCCCGGAAGTAGTCGATGATCTCCTGGTCACTGCGTCCGGCGGCGACCTGTTCCTGAACCACGCGCCGCATCGACTGGGCGGTATCCGACATGGACTCCGCAACGGAAACGCTCTTGCACACCGGGCAGCGCAACTTCTGTTCGAGCTCGTACGCGCGGTCGGATTGGGCGGGTCCGCCGGTCATCAGTCCGATGATGGTGATGGCCAGCAGCGCGAGGATCGCACCGCCGATCAGGGCTTGGATGTATCGGTTTCGCAGTTCGATCACCTCGCCCCGACAGGTGGTTCAGGACTCGCATCCAGCAGCCGTGCACGAGCGCGCCGGCGTCCGCTCAACGCCCAAAACCCCCCAGCAGCGATAAGTGAGCCGCCCAGCCACATCCACACCATGAGCGGATAGCGGTAGAGGTTGATCGTGACCCGGTCCGGGTTGAACTGAGCCAACGCGACGTAGATGTCCTGGGTCGACGTCGACCACACCGAGGGGGCTGCCACGGCCTGGGCCTGACCGCGGAAGGAGCTCATGCGGGGCGTTGCCACCTGCAGCACTCCTCCGTCATCGCTGATCCTGATGTCAGCGACCGTGATCGCCCGTCCCGGCTCACGAACCTCACGTACACCGTCGAAGGTCACCTGGTATCCGGCGAACTCAGCCGATTGCCCACGCTCCAGGGTCACCGTCGAACGCTCGGCCATCGACCCAGAAACGGCGATGATCACAGCGACGAGCGCCACTCCAAGATGCGCGAGCTGGCCGCCCCAGTACCCGCGTTGTCCGCGCAAAAGACGGAACACAGCCAACGGCCGAAGACTTGGTGCGGCAGTCACCAGCTGTTGGACGGTGCCGACCACCATGGCGACCGCGATCGCGCACACGGCAACCACGCTGGTAACCCGGACCCCAGCCAGAACAAGCGCAGCTGCGCTGGCGCTGGCCGCCAACAGAGGCCACCGCAGGCGTCTCCAGATGAGCTGCCCGGTCGCCTTGCGGTAGGGGATGAACGGACCAACCCCCATCGCCAAGAGCAGCGCGAAGGACAACGGCACCGCCATGCGGTCGAAGAACGGACGGCCCACCGACACCTGGCTACCTGTGATCCCCTCCACGAGGATGGGGTAAACGGTGCCGGTCAGCACGACGAATGCGAACAAGGTCAACAAGAGGTTGTTGACCAGGAAAATTCCCTCGCGGCTCGCCAGTGACTCGGGACGCGCACCGGAAGCGAGGCGCTCCCCGCGGAAGGCGAACAGGGCGAACCCGCCTCCCAGGACGACCGCGAAGAAGGTCAGGAATGCCGGCCCGATGCTGGACTCCGAAAAGGCGTGGACCGAGGAAACCACGCCGGACCGGGTCAGGAAGGTCCCGAGGATCGTTAAGGCGAACGTCGCCAACACCAGCACGAAGTTCCAGGCTTGCAGCATGCCGCGCTTGACCTGCACAACAGCGGAATGCAGAAACGCAGTCGCGACCAGCCAAGGGATCAACGCGGCGTTCTCCACGGGATCCCACGCCCAGTAGCCACCCCAGCCCAGCACCTCGTAGGACCACCAGGCCCCGATGACGAGTCCGACGGTGAGGAAACTCCAGGCGACCAGATTGGCGCGGCGAGTCCGCTGCAACCACTCGACTCCACCTCGCTTCAGCAACAGGGCCGAGATCGCGAACGCGAACGGGACCGTGAACCCGACGTAGCCCAAGTACAGAGCAGGTGGGTGGAATGCGACGAGGATGTGGTCCTGGAGCAGCGGGTTGGGGCCCGGTCCGTCTGCAGGAGGCTTTTCCACGATCTTGAAGGGATTCGCAACGGTCGCCACAAGCCCGAAGAAGAACGCCGAGACCACGCCCATCACCCCGAGGGCCCCAGTACCGAGTCGATCCTCGGTGTCGCGCACTCCACGCAGCACGGCCGCCGTGTATCCGGCGAGTATGAGCGTCCACAACACGAGGCTGCCACCCAGCGCTGACCAGGCCGTGGTGATCGTGAACAGCAGCGAGCTCGTCCGGGAGTGCGTCTCCGCGACGTAGGACATCGAGAAGTCGTCCGTCAGGAGCGCGATCTCCAGTGCTGCCATGGAGAACGTTCCACCACCGACCATGCACCACACCGGGACGCTCAGCTGTCCACGCCGGACGGAAGCCGGGCGGTACTGGGCGCGAAAGCCCTGCAGGGCCAGAGAGAGCGAGGCCGCCACGCCGAGGAACGCCCCCACCCAGCCGACGGCAGGCAGGACACTGTTCATCGAGCATCACTCCCCGCGTTCTGTTCGGACTTGGGTGGCTTGTAGTTCTCATCGTGCTTGACGATCATGGAGTCCGACACGAATCCGGCTGCCTGCCAAGAACCTTCCAGCACGACACCAATTCCCGCACGGAACAGCTGCGCCGGCGCCCCGTTGTGGATGACGTGAATTTCCTCGCCCCCGCCAGCACTCTGAGATGCCACTGTGAACTCGATGCCCTGGGGGGTGCGAGCCACGCTGCCCTCCCGAACGAAGCCGCCGAGCTGAAATCTGCGCCCGTCGGGAAATTCCGCTCTCTTGGCGACCGCTTCCGTCGGAGTCAGGTAGTAGACCAGGTTCTGGTTGAGATTCCCAAAGGTGAGCAGCCCGACCAACGTCAGCAGCAAGCCGGCGAGGGAGATCACGAGGAGCCGGTAGCGTTTCACGACACTTCCTTGTTCTTGCGCTCGACGGCACGCCACCTGTGGTGCATTGCCGCGAAATACACCGCGAGCGCGCCATATGCGATGCTGTAGCCCAGTGCAACCCACATCCACTCAGACATCGACTTCCGAACCTTTCAGACGGGGAGCGACAACTGCATCTCCTGCGAGTGCCGGGTCTGCACTGGCCATCCGTTCCTGGACTGCGTCCTCGAGCACCGAGACGCGGATGCGTGCGCGGACTGCGACCGCGTACAGCAGCGTGAACACCAGAACATTGGCGACCAACGCCAGAAGCATCGTGTGGTCGATGCTGGGATCACCGGGTTTAAGCACCGTGGGCGGCTGGTGGAGTGTCCGCCACCAGATCACCGACATGTGCACGATCGGGACCTGGACGAACGCGACGATCCCGAACACCGCCGACCTGCGGGCGCGGGCGATCGGATCGAGGGTGGCGCGTCGCAAGGCGAGGTACCCCAGGTACACGAAGAACATCACCGCAGTGGTCACGAGTCGCGGGTCCCAAACCCACCAGACTCCCCACACCGGCTTGCCCCACACAGATCCGAGCACCAGAGCCAGGCCGGTGAAGAACACACCGGCCTCGGCACTTGCGGCAGCCAACCGGTCGTAACGGACGTCCCTGCGCCACAACCACACAACGCTGCCGACCAAGGTCACCGCAAAGCTCAGGTACGCGATCCACGCCGCCGGAACATGCACGTACATCAACCGCTGCAGATTCCCCTGCAACTGGTCCGGAGGAGCGACGAAGGCAGCAGCCAAGGCGATCACCAACGCGACCCCGGACACGATGGGCAGAGTCCGACCGAATGGCTTCATGCCATCTCCTCCAGATAGTCCGCAGTCAGCAGAACACCCAACGCCACGACGACATCCACGATCGCGATCAGCAACACCCATGGCCAGGCTCGTCCCAAGTCAACGCTGCGCACGATCTGAGTCGCGGCCAACAGCATCGGCACGGCAAGAGGAACGACCAGCAATGGGCCCAACGCGGTCCGCCCGGCCAAGCCCCGCGCAAGGGTGTTCGCCAGCGTTCCGAGCAAGCTCAGCCCGCCCGCCACCAACACCACGGGGACCAGCATCCAAGCCCAGCCGGTCAGCTCCGGGCTGTACAGCGCGATCGCGACCGGCGCGAGCAGCAGCTCGAAAAGCAGCAACAACACAGCGTTGGCCAACGCACGCCCGGCCAGCCGGACTGCCGGATCCACACCGCACAGCCGCAGCACTGCCAGCTGTTCGGGCCTCTCGACAGCCGTGTCGCGGAACGTGACCAACACCCCGAAGAGGAGAACGACAACCCAGTACAAACCTGGGCCGAGTTGGCGCAGCAGCGGGGTGTTCGTGTCAATCGCCATCGGGATCAACAACAACGACACCGCACCGAACGGTGCGATGACTAGCCCGACCTCCCTGGCCCGCATTTCCAGCCGAAGATCCTTGAGCGCGATCTCGAGGAATTGTCGGAAGTCGCCAGAGTCCGCAACTGGTAACAACTTCGTTTTCCCGCCGGTCATCCAGGACGCTCCAAGCTCGTCGCGGGAAGCGTGCTTCCACGGACAACGCGCACAGTGCGGTCAGCAACGGCATCTAGTCGATGCATGTCATGCGAGACGACCACGGCCGCGCCAGCGCGGCGCCGCACCTCGCTGATCAAACCGTCCACGAGACCAGTCGCAGTGACGTCAAGACCCGAGTAGACCTCGTCGAGAAGCAGCAGGTCAGGTTCGGTAAGCAGCACACGCGCCAGATCGGCGCGGCGCAGCATGCCCTGCGAGCACCGGTCGGCGGTCCTATGCGCCGCGCGCGCCAAACCAACCTCCCCAAGGGCCTCGTCGACCAGCGCATCGCTACGACCGAGGAGGCGTCCGACGAACCGGAGGTTCTCACGCAGCGTCAACTGCGGGTACAGCGCTGGCACGTGACCCACGAGGCTGATTCGGCGTCGAACATCGCGTACCGCAAGGCTTCCCAGCGGTACGCCCAGGACGGTGCCACTTCCGGCGTTGATCGGTCGCAGCGTCGCGATGACCGACAGCAGAGTGCTCTTGCCGGAGCCGTTCGCTCCCACCACTCCCAGGCACTCTCCTGCAAGTACCTCGAGGCTGAGACCCCGGAGAACAGAAGTCCGCTCCACATCGACCGAGACCCTCTCCAGGTCGACGACAGCAGCGTTTCGCGCCGGACCGGAGTCGTCGTCCAGTTCGGTCGGATGATCCTCCTCCCGGGCGCGAACCTGCATCTCTACCTCCGTCCGACGCCGCCTGCAGTAGGGCACCACGTCAGCTAGTACTACTGCCACTAGTAAGGTACCTGTTGCTCGAACCGCTACACGACGGGGGATCTGGCTGTATGCCCGAGGCAGCACGATTCACGGAATCGGACGAGGACTGAACGGTGGAACTGTTCGCGTTGATGTCACTGGCCGTCGTCGCCGGCGTGGTTTCGTTCAGTTCGCCCTGCACGCTCCCGCTGTTACCGGGGTACGTCTCCTACGTCGCGGGACTGTCGTCCGACGAAGCTCAACAGCGGCCAAAGCGAGACCGTCGACGGACGGTATCCGGCGCGCTACTGTTCACGCTGGGATTCTCCGCAGTGTTCACCGCGCTCGGGGCGACGGCCTCCGCACTCGGGTCCCTGCTATCCCGTCACGCACGCGCGCTGGAAATCGCCGCTGGTGGCCTGATCGTGCTCATGGCGCTGATGATGATCGGCCTAGTGCGCATCGGCTGGCTGCAACGTCAACTCCGGACGGATCTGACCCGCTTCGGCCGCGGCCCAGCCGCCGCGCTCCCGCTGGGCGCGGCCTTCGCCTTCAGCTGGACCCCCTGCGTGGGCCCCGTCTTGGCGTCGATCCTTGCCGCAGCTGCCGGAACGGCCACGATCACCAAGGGCGTTGCGCTTCTCGTGGCGTACTCCGCTGGGCTCGGGGCACCCTTCATCTTGCTCGCGATTGGGATCGCACGCGGCAAAGGCAGGCTCGCTTGGCTCCGCCGCAACACCAGGAGGATCGAAATCGCCGGTGGGATCTTGCTCGCAGCGATGGGCATCGCCGTGATGACCGGCGGCTGGACCGCGCTGATGAGCGGAGTACTCGGCCTCTACTCACGTCTGGGCTGGCCACCGATCTGACCGCGTTCCATCAGCTGTTCAGTCTGACCGCTATGAACACCCTTCACATAGATCGCGCCAGCGGGCAGGCTGCGGCCATAGGCCCGTGGGAGTTGATGGAACACATCAACCCGCGTGGCACATCTAGTACGGCCAGCTCGGCGTGCTGTGCTTGTCCCGACCGTGAAGGACTTCAGGCGGGCCTCGTTCCCAGACCTGGTGCGACGCCGTATCCTAGTTCCACAAGCGGGAGGTGAAATGCAAGGTCTGGGTGAGCTCGAAGGTACCGTGATGGACGTGCTGTGGCGCGCGTACGGCCCGATGTCGGTTCGCGAGATGTTGATCGAACTCAACGAGACTCGCAACCTCGCGTACACGACGGTCATGACGGTGATGGACAACTTGCACCGCAAGGGCTGGGTCAAGCGTGAGATGCACAACCGTGCCTACCACTACGCCCCGACCGCCTCACGCGAAGAAGCGGCGACTCGAGCGTTGCGTGAAATGCTGGACTCCAGCGGCAACCCGGAAGCGGTTCTGCTGCACTTCGCTAAGTCGACGTCGGAGGACGAGTCCGCAGCCCTGCGGCGCGGCCTGAGGCGTCGGCCGAAGCAATGATCCTGGCGCTCGCTCTTCTCGTCGGCGTCGTCGCGGTCGCCGGTAGCGGTCCAGCCTTCTTGGACCGCATGATTCGGCACAAGACCGATCCGCAAGCGGTACTGGTGACGTGGATCGTTCTGGTCGTTGCGACGTTCCTGACGATGATCGCCACGTTGACAGTCGTTCTGCTGCCCACTTCTGGGCCGACGCCGCTACTCGTCCAGCTCGTTCACCACTGCTGGCTCGCCGTCCGCCACGGCGCGGTGCCGCGGTTCCACGAAATCGCAGCGTTGGCTCTGATCGGGGCGCTTCTTCTTACCGCTGTCCAGACCGGCGTCGGCCTGCTGCGGTACGGGCGACACCAGCGAAAACTGCACCACAAGCACCTGCAGTTGCTCAGAGGCATCGCGAACTGCGAACAAGGCCCGTTCATCACGATGTGGTTGCCCCATTCGAAGCCGCTGGCGTACAGCGTGGCGGGAAGCCCGTCCTTCGTCGTGGCGACCGAAGGTGTCCGCAACGAACTCGCGGAGATCGATGCAGCGGCGGTGCTCGAGCACGAACGTGCTCATCTTCGCGGCCGCCACCACCTACTGGTGGGTCTCGCCGAAGCCCTGGCGAAGTCGGTGCCCTGGATCCCTCTGACTCGACGCTCACCCGAGTTGGTGCGCACCGCAGTGGAACTTGCCGCCGACCGCGCCGCTGCCCGGAAACACGGTCCCGGTGCCGTGCAGTCAGCCCTGCGCATGATGTCCGCGATGGGCGGGCCGGATACACCCCAGCACGCCCTCGGAATGACCGATAGCTGCGTAGCGCTCCGGTTGGATCATCTCGGTGAGCTGCCCGAGGGCGCTACGGTTGCGAAGCGCCTGCTTCTCTCCGGTACCGCAGGTCTCATGGCCGCGTCTGCCCCTGCTATGGCCGGCATCGGCAGTTTGACCGTGATCGGTATCCTGACCTGCCCGTTGTAGCGGGTATTGGTCGCTGCCTTTGCCTTCCGCAGACTCCACCCCGGGCAACGTACCCTCGACGAGGTTGATCGCGACTTCGGCACCGCTCCCCCATGCCAACCAGCAAGGAGCCCCTCTCCATCGGCTCCAACAGGGAACACCCTCAGCAATCTGTGGTGGTCATGTGGTGGCTGCCGGGTCGGATGCACGGCTGCGCTACTCGCCGAAGCAGTCTCAAGCCGCCCATTGATGAGAAGTGCGGACACAGGCGTCACCGGCGCCGGGAACGCAATGCTCCTGACGATCAGACCATCAGAGATCGCATTTCGCGTTTCTCAGAACGACGCTGCACCAGGCGTACGAGTACCGCGCTTGCAAGAAGCATCAAAGATCCGACCGCGAGAACGGGCTGCAACGGCGCCCAGATCGCAAGTGAGCCGGACACGCCGAGCAGCCACACGACAATCTTGTTGCAGACAGGACAACCGACGGCAAGGATGCTCAAGGCGTTGGACCCGAACACGCTCGCTTTGCGACGCCGGCTTCCGGATCGCCCGACGGCGATCCACGCGCCGGTGAGCAGTGCCGTCGCCACCAGCACCGGCAATTCCCACCATCGAACGGGAGTCATCCGGGTGAACCAAGGGGTGTTGAGCACGTCGGTAGGCACGCCTACGGCCACAGCACTTCCGAGCCCCGCCACTACTGCCCAAGCCAGGCGTCGCGTGAGCGGAGCCTCCCGCGTAGCACACGCCGCGACAACAGGATGTCCGCTGCCGGACGTCGCAGGAACATAGCCGTTCTGATCAACAGCTAGGCCGCGCCCGTCCCGAACGGTCATCTCTGCACCACTTTCGCCGAGCATGCACCCAAACATACGCGCATAATTACTATTGCATCTAGTAGACTAGCACGCTACGACGAGACCACATGGCGATCAGGTTGATACGCGGGTCACGGCTAACCGGAACGCTCGAAGGTAAGCAGGCCCACACCGCGTCCACCAACGGAGCGGGAATCTGCGCATAACGCTCACGACCGAAGCAGCGCCACGACTCTTCACAGCCCCCGCGTCATCACGTTGCCCACGGAGACGCCGCGTTCACCGAGCGTGAGAACGGCCATCTGGTTCGTTCGACTCCCCGATCGAACCCTTCCGCGACCGCGGTCGAGCATTGGGGAGAAACCTCAAGCCCAAGAAGAAAATCGTCCTTGCGGCGAGGCGGTACTATATTCCATAGTTCTCTTGTTCGGAGGTCCCCAGCCACCGACGCTAGGAGCGGACCCAGCCCAGCCTCCCACCCGGCACGCTGGGCCCGCTCCCATATTCCTGCACTGGGCATCCGTCGCTCACGATTCTGTCGAAGACTTCGCCGCGAGCCCGCTTGACCATCGCTCCTCCAGGCGCCCCCATCGCCACACTGCGATCGCGATCAGCCAAGTGACCACGAACAGAGCGACCAAGGCGTAACCGACCGAGTCGAGTTCGATGGAACCGATCCAGGCCAGCGGTCCGGTGGTGATCTCCAGCTTTTCGGCTAACAACCCGATCAGCTCGATGCCACCGATGAGGACCGCCACCAGGACGGAGAGGCCGGTGACGACGATGTTGTAGTAGATCTTGCGGATGGGGTTCGACAGCGCCCAGCCGTAGGCGTAGCTCATGAAGACCCCGTCTGCAGCGTCGAGAAGGCTCATCCCGGCTGCGAAGAGCACGGGCAGGCAAAGAATGGCGTACCAGGGGAGGCTGACCGCGGCGGCTCCACCGGCAAGCACCAGCAGCGAAATCTCGGTGGCAGTGTCGAATCCGAGCCCGAAGAGGAAGCCGACCGGGTACATCTGCCACGGCTTGGTGATCGCACGGAACACCCGCCCCAAGATGCGGTTGAAGAAGCCGCGATTGTTCAGCTGGCGCTCCAGCTCCGCCTCGTCCCACTCCCCCTGGCGCATCCGCCGGAACACTCCCAGGATGCCGACGAGCACGACCATGTTCAGCAACGCGATCAGCACGAGGAACACACCGGACACCAGGGTACCGATGACCCCGGTGAGCTGCTGGAGGCTGGATCCGTCGTCTTCGACCTGGCGTGCGAGCGCCTTCACGCCGAAGCTGATCAGCAGGCACAGGAGGAATACGACGGACGAATGACCGAGCGAGAACCAGAAACCGACCGACAGCGGCCTCCGACGCTCCTCCATCAGCTTGCGCGTGGTGTTGTCGATGGCCGCGATGTGATCGGCGTCGAAGGCGTGGCGCATGCCCAGCATGTACGCGGTGATACCCAGCCCCACTCCGAAGACCTGGCTACCGAGGGCGTACTGATTCGGCACCACCAGGCCGAGCAGCACACCCCAGCCCACGACGTGCAGGAGCACGATGAACGCCGCCATGCCGAAGAGGCTGCGGCGTTCACCGGGGCCGAGGGTGGCCCACCTGGTCTTTGTCGTTTCGCCCATCTCGATGCCAGCCACGCCGACCCCTTCGAACACCCACCGCTACTACTGATGCTCGTAGGCTAATGCAAGAGTGCTGCAACAACAAAGGGGAACAAACGTGCGAACTAGGTGACGGGCGAGTCGCAGATCAGCTATGACGGGATGAAACGTCAGCCTGAAAAGACTCTTCGGCAGGCATCGACGCAGCGGACAGCAGACGTCGTCGCCCGAACCATGCGAGTGCGACAACAGCGATCACAGCAACGACCGCACCTAGCCAGATCACCAAATTTGACGCAGTGACGCCGACAAGGGCCCCACCGACCGTGACGTAGGCGATATTCGCCGGCAGCGTACCCACCGCCGTACCCGCGAGGAACGCCATCGATCGGACTCGGGTGACTCCAGCGCCATAATTGATCACCGCATATGGCAAGAGAGGAAGCAGTCGACACACCACGGTCGCTGTGAATCCGCGTCTGGCGAACAACGAATCCAGGGTCTCCAAACGGCCCTTGTTCAATCGCGGCGCGACAGCATCCCGTCCGAGCATCCGAGCCAGGCCGAAGGCCACACCTGCCCCGAACACCGTGCCGGCCACCACAACGGGCAGCGCCACCGGTAGATCGAACACGACTCCGGCAACGGCAGCGAGGGCGGGCCTGGGCACGAACAGCAGCGCAGCCACTCCGAAGAACAGCACGAAGAGCAGCGGCGTCCAGACATCACCGCCACTACGCCAGTGCTCAACGTTCAACAATGGCGCAGCCGGGCGCATCCACAGAGCCACTGCACCTGCTGCAAGGAGAAGCACCCCAAGGAGGGCGAGCCGCACCATCGGTCGGCGTGCCCACACCCGTGGGCGGGTCAGCCACAAGCCGATCCGACGCAACAGCTTCCCCTCACGTTTGAAGTTACTAGATTACCTAGTACCCAGCTTAGCTTTGCACTAGGTGGATGTACGCGACCTGCTTCGGCGTTCGCCTGCCCAACCAAACCCTGCCGCCGATGCGCCTGGTGCTTAGTCCGCCGAACAGTACGATCCCAGTGATCCCGCGTGCCATTCCCCTGGATCGCAGCGGCAGCAGCCGAAGCAGCGGGCATGCGAACCTCAGCGCAACCGCCTGCGGTCGGTCCACTACGGACTTCCGCTTCCGCGAAAAATCGATCTCCACCAGCACTACTGGGGCAATCCCGAAATCGGGAACACGCCGCCGAGACCCCTCAACTCTACTAGCATGCATAGTAGATGGTCTGGCTCGTGCCAAGTACGCTCGGGCGTGACAAGTCCTTGGCACTGAGACCGAAAGCTGGAGTTCGCCCGTGACCAACGCAAGCCGTCCTGTCGTTCTTCTCGCCGAGAAGTTGGCCCCGTCCGTGATCGACGCCCTCGGCGAAGAGGTCGAGATCCGCAACGTGGACGGCACCGACCGTCCGGCGCTGCTCGACGCTGTCGCCGACGCCGATGCGCTGCTGGTCCGTTCCGCCACCAAGGTCGATGCCGAGGTCCTGTCGGCGGCCAAGAACCTCAAGGTCGTCGCCCGCGCGGGCGTCGGTCTCGACAACGTCGAGGTGCCCGCCGCCACCGAGCGCGGCGTGATGGTGGTCAACGCCCCCACCTCCAACATCGTCTCCGCCGCCGAGCACGCCATGGCGCTGCTGCTGTCGGTGGTCCGCAACGTGCCGCAGGCCGACGCGAGCCTGAAGGGCGGCGCCTGGAAGCGCAGCTCCTACGGCGGTGTCGAGCTCAACGGCAAGACCGTCGGTGTCGTCGGCCTGGGCAAGATCGGGCAGCTGTTCGCCGCCCGCGTCGCCGCCTTCGGCACCAAGCTCATCGCCTACGACCCCTACGTGTCGCCGGCCCGCGCCGCGCAGCTGGGCATCGAGCTCGTCTCGCTGGAGGAGCTGCTCAGCCGCGCCGACGCGCTGTCGATCCACCTCCCCAAGACCGCTGAGACCCTGGGCCTGATCGGCGCCGAGGAGCTCAAGAAGGCCAAGCCGAACCTGATCATCATCAACGCCGCTCGCGGTGGCCTGGTCGACGAGGACGCGCTGGCGGACGCGCTGCGCAACGGCACCATCGCCGGCGCAGGCATCGACGTGTTCAAGTCCGAGCCGATCACCGACAGCCCGCTGTTCTCCCTGGACAACGTCGTGGTGACCCCGCACCTGGGCGCCTCCACCACCGAGGCCCAGGACCGCGCCGGCACCGACGTGGCCAAGTCCGTCCGGCTGGCGCTGCGCGGCGACTTCGTCCCGGACGCGGTCAACGTCCAGGGCGGTGCGGTCGGTGAAGAGGTCCGCCCGTACCTGTCGCTGACCCAGAAGCTGGGCCAGCTGCTGTCCGCGCTGCAGGGCGGCACCCCGAGCTCGGTGACCATCGAGGCCCGCGGCGAGCTCGCCGACGAGGACATCTCGGTGCTGCAGCTGGCAGCGCTGCGCGGCGTGTTCTCCGGTGCGGTCGAGAGCCAGGTGACCTTCGTCAACGCTCCGCAGCTGGCCGAGGAGCTGGGCGTTCAGGTCGAGATCAAGACGACCTCGGAGAGCCCGAACCACCGCAGCGTCGTGTCGCTGCGCGCGCACATGGCCGACGGCACCACCGCGGTCGTCTCCGGTGCCCTGTCGGGTGCCAACCAGGTCGAGAAGCTGATCGAGGTCAACGGCCGTCACTTCGACCTGCGGGCCGAGGGCAACGTGCTGCTGCTGGAGTACCCGGACCGCCCGGGCGTGATGGGCAAGGTCGGCACGCTGCTGGGCGAGGTCGGCGTGAACATCGAGGCCGCCACGGTCAGCCAGACCACCGAGCGCTCCGAGGCGATCATGCTGCTGCGCGTGGACCGTCCGGTCGAGCAGGGCGTGCTGGAGCCGATCGGCGCCGCCGTGGGCGCGCGCATCGTGCGCACCGTCAGCCTCTTCTAACACAGAGGAGGGGCTTTGCCACAAACATCGACTATGTGACACAGTTAAAGAACGGCGAGCCCTCTCCCCCCAGGCTCGCCGCCCCCAAGGGCACGGATCCTCTGATGATGCGTCAGACGAGAGGGTCCGTGCCCTCTTTCGTTCCAATCGGAATTCAGGATTCCACATCGGTGAGCCTCAGCAACAATCGCCGAGCACGCTGCCGGTGGGCTGTATCTCGAGCCATGTTGGAGATTCTGTTCAGGAAATTTGGAGGCTGAGAGTTGTGCGCGATTCGAGCGCGACGTCGACCAGCAAAAACGGCCTCCAAGTCGAATCCTGGCGGACAACTAGGGACTCGAACGGCCCGTCCATCTCGGCGTTGGCGCGTGGTTCGGTCGCTGCAATTTTCGCCGCCTTCGGTATCTGGAACCTGCGACTTGCCGCCTGATCCCAGCCGGACCCTGCCCTCTTGCAAACAGTCCGCATCACGGAGCGAACAGGACTGAACACTCCACGGATAAAGGCCAGGCCACAGCCGCGCCACACCCCGATGGAGTCGCCATCACACGGCCTACTACTCTAGGTAGTATATAGTTTCCTTCTTCCTTTATGTGGAGGAGGCGTTGCCGGTTGCATTTGACTCGTCGGGGTCGACGTGAAGAGACTTGCGGCGAGGTCCAGCACAACGAAAACAAGTGGTGTGAGAGATGACATACGGGTTCGACAGCTTCCGCCGACATCTCTAGTGTTGCGACCATGAGGAGCCTTATTGCGCGGCAAAAGAGCTGGGGGAAGTTACTCGCACTTCCCCTGCTGCTGGGCTTCCTCATCGTCCCATTTGCACTTCTCCCGGCCCATGGACTGCCCGGCCACGCGGCCACGATGTCGAAATCAGTTTCGGCTGGCACTGAGCACAACGACAGCAACGGACACGCGAACGACGCGGAGTCCGCATCCAACAACACCTTCGTATCCACAGATCACAATGGACCCAAACACGGCGGTCCGTACTGTGACACTGGATCGGATTACAGCCCCCTGGCGCCCAGCAGGTCGCTGACCAACGACAGCGTCTACCTGGCCTTTTTGTCCCTGGCGCTGGCCTTGGCCGTGGTGGCCGCAGAGCCGTTCCTGTTTCGGCAGCATTGGCGAGCGTACCTTCGTCTATGGGCGACAAAACCACCGTGGAGATCAGCCGGGGCTTCGTTCCTTTCTTTTGCGTGCATCTCGCGAACCTGAGGTGAACAAGTGGCCTCGCCCAGATGAACCGCAAGCGAATTGATTCATAGCACTCATTATCGCTGAGGCTCGTTATGCCTCCTGCAGCGGTTTCACCTGGACGGGAACGTCCATTCAACGCCCGACGGACAGAAACTTCTATTGTTGCCGATCAGAGGCAAATTGCTGCCGTCGTGTGCGCGCCTAGTTCACCTTTCCCGCGCTATTTCAGGCGCGTTGCGCCCCGACATGCGCCCAAAACCTGGAGGTTCGCAGTGATCCACGATTCGGTGCTCGATTGTGTCGGTTCAACCCCGCTGGTCCGACTCAACCGATGCTTCCCCGAACCCGACGTGGAAGTGCTCGCCAAGCTCGAGATGCTCAATCCCGGCGGCAGCATGAAGGACCGCCCAGCACGGTTCATCATCGAGCAAGGGCTCCGAGACGGGACGTTCCGTCCCGGAATGCGCCTCGTTGAAAGCACGTCCGGCAATCTCGGCATCGCTCTTGCGATGGCGGCCGGGCTGCACGATCTGTCCTTCACCGCGGTCGTCGACCCGAAGACCTCACCGACCAATCTGCGGTTGCTGGAACTCTTCGGCGCCGAGGTCGAAATGGTCACCGAGCCGGATGAGGCAGGCGGCTACCTGCACACGCGTGTTCGCCGAGCCCGCGAACTGGTGGAGACGACCCCGAATGCGGTGCAGATCAACCAGTACGCCAACGAACTGAACTGGCGCGCCTACCACGAGACAGCGGGCGAGGAAATCCTGCGTGCCGTGGACGGTCCCCTCGACTATCTCGTGGCAGCTGTGTCCACGACCGGCTCAATCCAGGGCATTGCCCGTCGTCTGCGCCAGGAGCACCCGAAGCTGAAGGTCGTCGCGGTCGACGCCGTCGGCTCGGTCATCTTCGGCGCGCCTTCCGCGCCCCGCCAGATTCCGGGCTTCGGCGCCAGCCGGGTGCCTGAGATCTTCGACCCTGAGGAGATCGATGACGTCTTGCACGTTGCCGACGCGGAGTCCGCGGCTGGATGTCGTCGTCTGCTGTCGGAAGAGAAGATCTTCGCCGGCGGTTCCTCGGGTGCGGTGATCGCCGGGATCGAACACCTCGTTACTCGGCTCGACAGCCCAGCTCGCATCGTGAGCGTGTTGCCCGACCGGGGTGAGCGTTACCTCGACCTGGTCTACAACGACGAGTGGGTCGCGAACCTGCCCGACCCGTGGCAGGAACCGCAAGAGGCGGTGAAACCGTGACCCGGACGCTTCGGACGCAGGCTCGAGACCAGCAGCCTCACCGCCGCGGCGAGTCGTCGAGGGGGTCGGGCAAGAATCTGGTGCTGCTATGGGCGGGGCAGTTCGTCAACACCGCCGGCCTGATGATGCTGGTACCGATCATGCCCT
>NZ_BAAGZP010000022.1:0-102656 GCF_054778355.1 Saccharopolyspora tripterygii
GAAGGCGGCGTGGGCGTCGCTGAGTTCCTGGCCGGCGAGAAGCTGCTCTGAGTCGTTCGCGGTTTTCGAGGAGGAATTGATTCATGGCTGAGGTTCTGGTCCTCGTCGATCACGTGGACGGCGAGGTCAAAAAGGTCACCTACGAGCTGCTGACGGCAGCGCGTCGCATCGGTGAGCCGTCGGCGGTCGTCGTCGGTGAGCCGGGCACGGCGGGCAAGCTGTCGGAGGCCCTGGGTTCCTACGGTGCGGCGAAGGTCTACGCGGCGGAGTCCGCGGAGGCCGCGCAGTTCCTGGTGACGCCGCAGGTCGACGTGCTGGCCGCGCTGGCGGGTTCGGCGAACCCGGCGGCGGTGCTGGTGCCGGCGTCGGTGGATGGCAAGGAGGTCGCCGGTCGTCTGGCGATCCGCCTGGACTCGGGTCTGCTGTCGGAGGTCGTGGACGTCGACGGTGAGGGCGTGGCTTCGCACTCGCTGTTCGGTGGCACCTACGACGCCAAGGCGAAGGTCACCAAGGGCACCCCGGTGATCACCGTGCTGCCCGGTTCCATCGAGGCCGAGCAGGCCTCGGGTGCTGCCGCGGTCGAGCAGGTCGAGGTCCCGGCCGCCTCCGGTGCGAAGATCACCGGCCGTCAGCCGGCCGAGGCTGGCGACCGTCCCGAGCTCACCGAGGCCAGCATCGTGGTCTCCGGTGGTCGCGGTGTCGGTTCGGCCGACCAGTTCGAGGTCGTCGAGAAGCTGGCCGACACCCTCGGTGCGGCTGTGGGTGCCTCGCGCGCCGCGGTGGACTCGGGTTACTACCCGCACCAGTTCCAGGTCGGTCAGACCGGTAAGACCGTGTCGCCGCAGCTCTACATCGCCCTGGGCATCTCCGGTGCGATCCAGCACCGGGCGGGCATGCAGACGTCCAAGACGATCGTCGCGGTGAACAAGGACGCTGAGGCGCCGATCTTCGAGATCGCCGACTACGGCGTGGTGGGAGATCTGTTCAAGGTCGCCCCGCAGCTCACCGAAGAGGTCACCAAGCGCAAGGGCTGACCCCTGACGCGAACAAGCGGGCCGTGCTCACACCAGAGCACGGCCCGCTTCTCGTCGTTCAGCGAGCTTCGTCGCGGCCCTTGCAGGCGAGCTTGTCGGCGCGCTCGTTCTCCGGGTGCCCGGCGTGACCCTTGACCCACTCCCACTGGACCTCGCCGTGGCGGGAGCACTCGGAGTCCAGCCGCTGCCACAGATCGGCGTTCTTGACCGGCTTCTTCGCCGAGGTCATCCAGCCGTTGCGCTTCCACCCGCGCATCCACTGCGTGATGCCCTTGAGCACGTAGGTGCTGTCGGTGTAGACGCGCACCACGGGGATCGGGCGCGTGAGGGCGGCCAAGCCCTCGATCACGGCCATCAGCTCCATCTTGTTGTTGGTCGTGGTCGGGTCCTTGCCGTAGAGCTCCCGCTCGTGATCGCCGTAGCGCAGCACGACGCCCCAGCCGCCCGGGCCGGGATTTCCGCTGCATGCGCCATCGGTGTAGAGGTCGACGCGCTCGATCTGCATGGGGGTGAATCTAGCCTCCACGGTCGGCCGGCCCGGGCAGCGGCGTGCGCGAAAGGTTCCCATCCTCACGTCAGCGCCGACCGGCGAGCGGTGACAGGAAGGTTCCCAGGCACCGCAGGAACCGGGGCGCTCGCGTGCGGGCGGTCCGACGCGTTCAGCGTTGGTGACAGGAAGGTTCCTCTCCTCGCTTCCCGTGTGAGGTGCGTCGCGATGGCAGGAAGGTTCCCTTGCTCACCGAAGTGGCCGGTGTTCGGTCATGCGGAGTGGCAAGCTCAGGTCTTGTGAGGATTCTGTTCACCGCTGGGCCCGCGCACGGGTTGACGTTGCCGATCGTGCCGTTGGTGTGGGCCGCCCGTGCCGCCGGTCACGAAGTGCTCTTCGCGAGCGCTTCCGAGATGGTCGACGTCCTCTCGCGCGCAGGACTTCCCTTGGTCGATGTCTTCCCCGACCACGAGCGCTGGGACGCGGTGATGGGAGCCGCCATGTCGCCGGCCGGCCCCACCCCCGAACAGCTCGCGGGCCTACCGGGCTGGATGGCCGGGACCTTCGCCGAGGTCGCTCGCACCGAGCGGGGGCCGTTCGGCCCGTTCACGCTCGCGATGACCGAGGGAACAGTCGAGGCGGGGCGGGTTTTCGGAGCCGAGATCGTGGTGCACACCAGCGATCACCCCGCGGGCGGGCTGACCGCGGCGGCGCTGGGCGTTCCGGCTCTGGAGGTGGGCAACCGGGTTTCGTGGTCCAGCCGCGACGCGGACAGCCCGTTCCGGGTCAACGAGGACGTGGACCGGTTGCTGCGCGAACGGTTGGCCATCGCCGGCAACGGGCCGGAGGTGATCGCGCGGATCGATCCGCGCCCGCCGAGCATGGGTGGGTTGGCCGCCGACGAGCCGGACGCGTTCGACGCGGTGCCCTGGTGGCCCATGCGGTTCGTTCCCTTCAACGGCGGCTCAGCCGTCCCGGACTGGGCTCTGAGGCGACCGGAAAGGCCCCGCGTCGGTGTCACCCTCGGCACGGTGGTTCCCCTGATGTCCGGCACGAGCAGCGCGAGCGTCGTCCTCGACGCGCTGGCCGACGTGGACGTCGACGTGGTGCTGGCGGGCAAGATCGAGCTCGGTGGGTTGCCGGACAACGTGCGCTCGGTGGGTTACCTGCCGTTGTCGGCGTTCCTGCCGACCACGTCGTTGCTGGTGCATCACGGCGGATCCGGGACCACGGCCGCGCCGCTGCACTACGGCGTTCCGCAGCTGGTGCTGCCTTCGTTCGCCGACAACCCGCTGTCCGCTGAGCGCGTGGTCGCCAGGGGCGTCGGGTTGTCCCTCGACCCGGCCACCGTCGACGCGGGCACGGTGCGCGCCACGGTGCGCAGGCTGTTGGACGAACCGGCGTTCGCCGAGTGCGCACGGGACGTCGCTGTGGAGATGGCGACCCAGCCGAGCCCCTCTGACGTGCTGCAACGGGCGGTATCACGGGCCCGGATGGAGTAGTACGCACCTGGCATTCACCGAAAGTTCCGGCTCCGTGTCATCCGCTGGTGTGTTGGGCGTTCGTCGCGCGGCGATACACCTTGGACATGTCCGAGATGCAGCTGCTGGCCAGCGCCGCACCGAATGCGGCGGTCGACGCACACTACTCGCTGCTCGTCGCTCGTGATGCCGACGAGGTCCACGCCGCACAACGCCTGCGCCACCGGGTGTTCGCGGAGGAGATGGGCGCCACCGTCAAGGGCGGGGAGTTCGGCGTCGACCAGGACTCCTTCGACGACCACTGCGACCACCTGATCGTGCGGGAAGACCGCAGCGGCGAGGTCGTCGGCACCTATCGGATGCTGCCGCCCGAACGCGCCTCGTCAGCCGGAATGCTCTACTCGGAAACCGAATTCGACCTCTCGGCCCTGGATCCGCTGCGTCCGTCGCTGGTGGAGACCGGCCGGTCCTGCGTGCACCCGGACCACCGCAACGGAGCCGTGGTGAGCCTGGTGTGGACGGGAATCGCCCGCTACATGCTGCTGCACGGGCACACCATGCTCGTGGGCTGCGCCTCGGTGCCGCTGGACGACGGCGGGGTTCAGGCCGCGCACGTGTGGCGGACCGTCTCGCAGAAGCACTACGCGCCGGAGGAGCGCCGGGTGCTCCCGCACCAGCCGTGGGAGCCCGGTGAGATCAACGAGCGCTCGACGATCCCGCCCCTGCTGCGCGGTTACCTGCGCTTGGGCGCGGAGGTCTGCGGACCACCCGCACACGACCCGGAATTCGGTGTGGCGGACTTCTTCGTGCTGGTGGACCTGGAACGCGCCGATCAGAGATACATGCGGTTCTTCCTCGGAGAGGCGGCATGAGCCACTCGTGGATGCCGGAGTCGCCGTGCGGGCCGGACTGCCTGCCGCCGCGCGACCCCGGCACCGAGGTCGGCCGGCTGCGGCTGGTCATGCGCATCGGCATCACCATCGCGCTGCTGCTGCTCGGGAGCGCGATGGTGCTGGCCCTCCCGTCGTCGCTGCGGCGCCGGGCGGTGCCGAAGTGGTTCCGGATGTTGTTGCGAGCGCTGGGCATCCGGCTGGAGCTGGACGGCACGCTCAAACCCGGTGGTGGGCTGGTCGTGTGCAACCACGTCTCGTGGTTGGACGTCGTGGCGCTCCAGGTGCTCACGCCGATGAAGATGCTGGCCAAGGTCGAGGTCCGGTCGTGGCCGGTGCTGGGTTCGCTGGCCGGGCGGATCGGGACCGTCTACATCGACCGCGATCGGCTCTCGGCATTGCCGGGCGCGGTGGCCACGATCGCCGATGAGCTCCGGGCCGGAGCGGTGATCGGAACGTTCCCGGAAGGCACCACGTGGTGCGGTTCGGCGAGCGGCACGTTCCGTCCAGCGGTCTTCCAGGCCGCGTTGGACGCGGGGGCTCCGATGCAGCCGGTGGCGGTGCGCTTCAGGGACGGGGGCGGGCAGCTGACCACGGCGGCGGCCTTCCTGGGCGACGCGAGCCTGGCCGATTCGGTCCTCTCGGTCGCTCGCATGCGCGG
This sequence comes from Saccharopolyspora tripterygii, assembly GCF_054778355.1. Taxonomy (NCBI): domain Bacteria; kingdom Bacillati; phylum Actinomycetota; class Actinomycetes; order Pseudonocardiales; family Pseudonocardiaceae; genus Saccharopolyspora; species Saccharopolyspora tripterygii. Next base: position 4,554 of record NZ_BAAGZP010000022.1, read on the forward strand.
TCTCGTGGTGGAGGTCGTCGTTCTTCCGGAACTGACCGGTGATGACCGCAAGTCCCTGGCCCTGGAGGCTCAAGCCGCGATCACCGACATCACCGGAGCGCGCAGGGGACACGAGATCCCCGCCGAACCAGTCGCTGCTTGACCCGGACCGCGTCCCGGCCAACGGGGGACTCGGTCTACCGCTCGTGAGGATGTGACAGGAAGGTTCCCATGCTCGCCGCCGCCAGGCGGACAACGGAGCCGGGAGCGGTGATCTCAGCGGAAATCCGGGAACGGCCGGGTGGATCGCTGCTCCGGGCGGGTGGGAGCGCTGGACCTCCACCGGGGTGGAAGTTGCAGCCTGGTCCGGTGGGCATCGTCGAGGACAACACCAGCGACCATTCCGACAGCGCGCTGTGGCATCCGCAGCGCCGCGCGTTCACCGCGGGGCTGATCCTGGTCATCACGCTGGTGGCGTTCGAGGCGATGGGACTCGGCACCGCACTGCCCACGATCGTCGCCGATTTCCACGCATCGCAGTGGTACTCCTGGCCGTTCACGGTGTTCCTGGCGTCCAGCGCGGTCGGGACCGTGATCGGCGGCAGGATCGCGGACGTCCGAGGACCGTCTTCGTCGTTGCTGGCTGCGCTGCCGTCGTTCGCGGGTGGTCTGGTGATCGCGGCCGCCGCTCCGAGCATGGCGGTGCTGCTGCTCGCGCGCGTGGTGCAGGGCCTCAGCGGCGGTGTGCTGATCGTGTCCCTCTACGTGATGATCGCCCGCGTCTACCCCGAGCGGCACCGGCCGGCCGCTTTCGGGGCGCTCTCGGCAGCGTGGGTGGTGCCTGCGTTGATGGGTCCCTTGATCGCAGGACTGCTGACCGAGCACGCGAGCTGGCGGTGGGTGTTCGGCGGTCTTGCTCCGCTGGTCTGCCTCGGTGCTGCGCTGTTGGTTCCCACGCTGTGCCGCTTCGGCGCGCGGGGTGAAGGGCGCGTTGCTGCCCGGCCCGGCTTGCCGTGGGCCGCGGTGGGCGCGGCGGCCGGTGTTGTGGCGCTGAACTGGTCGGCGAACCAGAGGTCCCCGCTCGGGCTCGTGGTGGCGGTCGTGGGGGTGGTCGTGCTGGTCCCCTCGTTGCTGCGGCTGCTGCCGGAGGGAACGTTGCGCGCCCGCCCGGGGCTGCCGGTCATGGTGCTCTCGCGGGGCCTTCTCGCCGGGCTGTTCTTCACGGCGCAGGCGTTCGTCCCGCTGAGTCTGACCGTGGTGCACGGTTTCTCCCCGGCAGGCGCAGGCGTCCCGCTGACGGTGGGATCGGTGGGCTGGTCGGTCGGTGCTCTCTGGCAGAGCAGGCAGCGCCGGATGAGTGGGGAGCAGATCGTCGCGGCAGGGTTCGGCCTGGTGGGGACGGGTGTGTTCGCGCTGGTGTGGGCATTGCCCGTCTGGGGCGTGCCGTGGCTGGTGTTCGTCGGGTGGTTCGTGGCCGGGATGGGGATGGGAATTTCCGTGGCGACGACGGCCGTCACCGTGCTCTCGCGGTCCCCGGAGGCCGAGCGCGGGTTCAACTCCTCGGCGCTGCAGATCTCCGACATGCTCGGGCAGGCTCTGCTGGTCGGGGCCGGTGGCGTGGTGGTCAGCGCGCTGGCGAGCGGGGCCGCGCCGACCCGAGGTGTGCTGCCGCTGGATCTGGTGCTGCTGGTGGTGGCGGTGCCCGCGGCTGTGATGCTGCTCCGGTCAGGTCGGGCCGAACCGGTCTGACCTGCGCGTTCCGTTGGACCGCAGGGGAGACGGCGGTCAGCTTGCATTACCCTGGATGAGCGATGACTTACCTCGACCACGCTGCCACGACGCCCATGCGGCCCACAGCGGTGTCCGCGATGAGCGAGGCGTTGACCCGGATCGGCAACGCTTCGTCCCTGCACACCTCGGGTCGGCGGGCGCGGCGGCAGGTCGAGGAGTCCCGCGAGGACATCGCGGACGCCCTCGGCGCTCGGCCCTCGGAGGTGCTGTTCACCGCCGGGGGCACGGAGAGCGACAACCTCGCGGTCAAGGGCATCTTCTGGGCACGCCGAGCGGCCGACCCGGCCCGTCGCCGGGTCCTGGCCTCCACGGTCGAGCACCACGCGGTGCTCGACGCCGTCGAGTGGCTGGCCGAGCACGAGGGAGCCGAGGTGACCTGGCTGGAGGCGGATGCGGCCGGGCGGATCACTCCCGAGGTGTTCGAAGAGGCTCTGACCAGCGCGGATGATGTGGCGTTGGCGACGGTGATGTGGGCCAACAATGAGGTCGGATCCGTCAACCGCGTCGCGGAGCTAACCGCCATCGCGCAGCGTCACGGGATCCCCCTGCACACCGACGCGGTCCAGGCCGTCGAGACGCTGCCGGTGGACTTCGCGGCGTCCGGTGCGTCGGCGCTGACCATGACCGGCCACAAGGTGGGCGGCCCCTACGGTGCCGGTGTGCTGCTGCTGTCCCGCGACGTCAAGTGCACTCCGGTGCTGCACGGAGGCGGCCAGGAGCGCGAGGTGCGTTCCGGGACCCTCGACACCCCCGGTGTCCTGGGGTTGGCGGCGGCGGTGCGGGAGGCCGTCGAGGCGCGCGACTCGCACGCGTCGCAGCTGGCGAAGCTGCGGGACGAGTTGATCGACGGCGTGCGCGCGGCGGTCCCGGACGTGGTGCTCAACGGCGATCCGGGTGACCAGATCATCGGTGGTGGTCCGTCGCGGTTGCCGGGCAACGCGCACTTCACCTTCCCCGGCTGCGAAGGTGACAGCCTGCTGATGCTGCTGGACGCCAAGGGAATCGAGTGCTCGACGGGTTCGGCTTGCACCGCGGGAGTGTCCGAACCCAGCCACGTGCTGCTGGCGATGGGCGCCGATCCGAAGGCCGCTCGGGGATCGTTGCGGTTCTCCCTCGGGCACAGTTCGACGGCGGCCGACGTGAAGGCGCTCACCGATGTCATCGGTCCGGTGGTGCAGCGCGCACGCGGTGCCGGTTTGGCGGGGTTGCGTCGGTCTTCGGCGGCGACCGCCGCCACGGAATGATCGACACTGATCAGCAAGAAGGAAGCAGGTGTGAGTCGTGCGAGTGCTGGCAGCCATGAGCGGTGGGGTCGATTCCGCGGTCGCGGCGGCGCGGGCGGTTGCCGCCGGCCACGACGTGGTCGGGGTGCACCTCGCGCTGTCCGCCAAACCCGGAACCCTGCGGACGGGCGCGCGGGGGTGCTGCACCGTCGAGGACTCCCGTGATGCGCGCCGCGCAGCCGACCTGCTGGGCATCCCGTTCTACGTGTGGGACTTCGCCGAGCGCTTCACCGAGGAGGTCATCGAGACCTTCGTGGGCGAGTACGCGGCGGGCCGCACTCCGAACCCCTGCCTGACCTGCAACGAGAAGATCAAGTTCGAGGCGTTGCTGGAGAAGGCGATGGCGTTGGGCTTCGACGCCGTGTGCACCGGCCACTACGCCCGACTGTCCACGGTGGACGGTGTTCCGGAGCTGCGGCGCAGCCGCGACGAGGGCAAGGACCAGTCCTACGTGCTCGCGTCGCTGACCTCCGAGCAGCTGCGGCACTCGATGTTCCCGCTCGGCGGTTCGCTGAAGTCGGAGGTTCGCGAGGAGGCCGCCGAGCAGGACCTGGCGGTCGCCAAGAAGCCGGACAGCCACGACATCTGCTTCATCCCCGACGGCGACACCAAGAGCTTCCTGGAGAACAAGCTCGGCCAGGCCCCGGGCCAGCTCGTCGACGAGGAGACCGGTGCGGTGCTCGGCGAGCACACGGGCGTGCACGGGTTCACGATCGGCCAGCGCAAGGGCCTGGGCATCGACGCACCCGCTGCGGACGGCAAGCCGCGCTACGTCCTGTCCCTGGAGCCGGTTTCGGGCACGGTGAAGGTGGGTTCCCGCGAGCACCTGGCGGTCACCGAGATCGACGCGAAGCGACCGATCTGGCCGTCCGAGCAGCCTTTGGACGGCCCGACGGAGTGCGTGATCCAGGTCCGCGCCCACGGCGGCACGGCTGATGCGGTCGCGGAGTTCGACGGCGAGAACTTCACGATCCAGCTCCGCCAGCCCCTCCAGGGCGTCGCCCCTGGCCAGGCGGTCGTCCTCTACCGCCCGGACGGAGCGGGAGACCTGGTGCTGGGCAGCGGCATCATCTCGGGCACCCGCTGACGTGGGGTGGGGAAGTTTTCATGAGAACTTCCCTCCCATCACGAGACCGAGGTTTTCATGAAAACCTCCCTCACCCTGGGGAAACCGAGGGCCATGGGGACTTCTGTCCCGTGCGATTGTTCATCGATGCCGTGAAGTCGGATCGCTTCGACCGCTGACGTCTTCCGGCGGCAGATCGATTGCGTTGGCCGCTGTTCTTGATCGGAAGCGCCACGGCCGCCTTCGGTGAGTTCCCCGGCGAGGAGGTGGGGCCGTCCGGGCTAGCCGGCGTCTAGTGCCGACTGGTTTGCCGGGTTAGTGTCTGGCCTCACACGATGGCGTGGGAGGACTGATGGTGGAGCTTCGGGGGAGTGCGGTCGCGGACGTGGTGCGGCGGAGCGCTGCGCGCGTGGGCGATCGGGAGGCGCTGCGGTTCGTCGATTCCGGTGGCCACGAGCGGGTCTGGAGCTACGCCGAGCTCGACGCCGCGGTCAGCCGGGCCGCCGGGTTCCTGCTGGAGGCAGGGGCGGTCAAGGGCGATCGGATCGCGGCTTACGGCAAGAACTCCGACGCCTACCTGATCGGTTTCCTGGCCTGCGCCAGGGCGGGCTTGGTGCACGTGCCGATCAACTACAACCTGACCGGAGGGGAACTCTCCTATCTCCTCGCGCAGTCGGGAAGTTCCCTCGCACTGGTCGATCCTGCGTTGGCCGGCAACGTCGACGAGGTGCGGGAGGAAAGTTCCCTGCAGCAGGTCATCCCGCTGCGCGACGCGAAGGGATCCTTGCTTTCGCGCAGCGTTGAGGGGAACGTTCCTGCCATCGACGTCGACGTCGCCGACGACGACCTCGTGCAGCTGCTCTACACCTCCGGCACCACGTCGTTGCCCAAGGGCGCGATGATGACCCACCGCGCGCTGCTGCACGAGTACGTCTCCTGCCTGCACGCGCTGGACTTCGGCGAGAACGACCTGCCGCTGCACGTGATGCCGCTCTACCACTCGGCGCAGATGCACGTGTTCCTGCTGCCGCACCTGATGATCGGCGCGCGCAACCACCTCGTCGAAGTGCCCGATCCGGCGGACATCCTGCGGCGCATCGAGAGCGAGAAGATCACGTCCTTCTTCGCTGCGCCGACGGTGTGGGTCGCGCTCGCCAACCACGCCGACTTCGCCACCCGCGACTTGAAGACCCTGCGCAAGGCCTACTACGGCGCGTCGATCATGCCCGGCCCCGTGCTGCGGCGACTGCGCGAGCAGTTGCCCGAACTCGGTTTCTACAACTGCTTCGGGCAGTCCGAGATCGCGCCCCTGGCCGCCGTGCTGCGCCCGGAGGAGCACGACGAGCGACCGGATTCCGCTGGGCGGCCGGTGCTGTTCGTGGAGGCGAAGGTCGTCGACGACCAGGGCGAGGAGGTCGCGCCCGGCGAGTCGGGCGAGATCGTCTACCGGTCACCGCAGCTGTGCACCGGGTACTGGGACAAACCGGAGGAGACCGAGGAGGTCTTCCGGGGCGGTTGGTTCCACTCGGGTGATCTGGTCCGCCGCGACGAGGCCGGTTACTGCTTCGTCGTCGACCGGATCAAGGACGTGATCAACACGGGCGGGGTGCTGGTGGCCTCCCGCGAGGTCGAGGACGCCCTCTACACGCATCCCGCGGTCGGCGAGGTCGCGGTCATCGCGGTCCCGGACCCGAAGTGGATCGAGCGGATCGCGGCCGTCGTCGTGGCCAAGGACGAGATCAGCGAAGCGGAACTGCTCGAGCACGCCCGCCAGGTCCTCGCCGGGTTCAAGGTCCCCAAGCAGATCCACTTCGTCGACGACCTGCCCCGCAACAGCTCCGGCAAGCTGCTCAAACGAGTCCTCCGCGACGAACTCACCTGACCTCCGTCGGGCGAACGCTTGGGAACCTTTCGCTCACTCCCCGGGGTCTGAGCTCCCCGGCCAGGGGAAAGGGGCCGCTCCGGAACGGTGGTCACCCGTGCGTGCCGGATCATCTCGGCGGTCGATAATGAGGGAGTGACTGAAGCAGCGTGGGGTCCGGGTGTGGCAACAGCCGTCGGGTCTCTGCCGGGGACGGATCCGGTGGAGGCCGCGCGGACGGTGGTCGGCGAGTTGCCGGACCTGATGCCGGTGCCCGAGTTGCCCGCGCGTGGTGGCGGAGCCGACATCCTCGGGCGGACCGCGGGGTTCCTGGTCGACCTGGCCGTCGAGGTCGTGCCTTCGGGGTATCGCGTCGCCTCGGCGCCGGGCATGGATCACCGGCGGGCCGTTGACCTGCTGCGCTGGGACCTCGACGCGCTGGAGCAGGCGGTCGGCGAGGCGGGGGCGCCCCGGGTCGTGAAGGTGCAGGCGGCGGGGCCGTGGACGCTCACGGCCGGCGTCGAGCTGATGCGCGGGCACCGCGTGCTCACCGATCACGGAGCCCTGCGCGACTTCACCGACTCGCTCACCGAAGGGCTGATCGCGCACGTCGGACAAGTGGCCGCGCGGACCGGTTCGCGGGTCGTGGTGCAGCTCGACGAGCCGTCTCTGCCCGCCGTGCTGAAGGGATCGTTGCCCACGCCGTCGGGGTACGGCAACGTCGCGGCCGTGCCCGAACCGGACGCTCAGCGGCTGCTCGGCGAGGTGATCGAAAAGCTCGGCGCGGCAACGGGTTCGCCCGTCGTCGTGCACTGCTGCGCACCGAGGCCGCCGGTCGAGCTGCTGCGCCGCGCCGGCGTGGGTGCGATCTCGCTGGACGCCTCCCGCCTCGGCGACGTCAAGGGCGCGTTCGCCGACGAGCTCGGCGAAACCTGGGAAGAGGGCGTCCCGCTGTTCCTCGGCCTCGTCCCCACCACCGAACCCGCAGGTCAGGCCGAGCTGCGCCGCATCGCCCAGCCGGCGTTCGACCTGGCGACCCGACTCGGATTCGGCAAGAAGACGCTCGCCGAGCAGGCCGTTCCCACGCCCACCTGCGGTCTCGCCGGAGCATCACCGGCCTGGGCGCGCCGTGCAATCTCGCTCACCAAAGACCTGGCCAAGCTCTTCGCCGACGAAGCCGAATCCTGATCGGAATCGATCGGCCGTTCACCTCCGGCGGACGGTCAGTCCACTGTGGAAGGTTGATCGGTACGCGTCCGTTTGGACCGGTTGAGTCCGTCTCGTTGTCCGAATGTTTTGCCGAAATGGCCGTGAATCGACCTTTGCGCTGGTAGGAAGAGCTCCGTGGGGAGTCAATGCGTCAGCGAGCTTCACCGCGTCGCTTGGATCGAGCGGAGCACGATCCGGGACGCGGCGTGCTTGACCCTGGTCCGGGACAGCGACCGCGCTCGGGTCGCCGAGTCCTTCGGTGCCGTGACCTCCCGCGGGAGGTCGCTGGACATAGACGAGTTCTGCGAGGAGTCGTTCGCCTACCAGGAGAAGCACCCGATGATCGCGCTGCGCTCCGTCGGGGAGTGGACGCTGGTCGTCGAGGACAGCGGTGACCAGGGCATTCGTCCCGAGGTGCTGCGGCGGGTCGCGCATCCGGAGGCCGTCTCGTGCTACTGGGACGAAGACGTGCGCACGCGGTTCGTGCACGCCGCCGATGGCGTGATCCAGACGTCCTTCGAAGCCGTGCTCCCCGAGTACCGGGAAGGTGCCGATCCGGACGGGATCGAAGCACATCGCGAGCCCCTTCCCTGGTCGCAGGGGCCTCCGGTGCCGCTGATGCTGGCGCTGGCCGGGCGGATCACCGGGGAGGTTCCCACCGAGGAGTGGCTCACCGGGGACCTCTGCACCTACCCGGTCGCGCCCTGGCCGGACGACCTCGAATCGATGCCGTTGGGCGATCTCGACGGCTACCCGGTCGAGATGCTGACCGCCCTGCGCGCGGCCGGTGAGCACGACCAGCGGCGCGTTCTGCGATCGCTGGCCCGCTACGTCGCCACCACAGCGGACTGCCTGGACCTGCCCGTCGTGCAGCAGATCCTCGCCGGGGTGCGGCCTCCGTGCGCCGAAGTGGACCAGACCCTGCGTGAACTGGTGTGGAGCGGGATCTGGGAGCGTCCCGCGTTGGTCAGCCGGAACCGTCTGCACGCGATGCAGGTGCTGCGGCAGGTCATGCACGAGGACTCCCGCAGCGCCCTGTCCGGAGTCCTGTCCGGTGTGGCGGGAGTGCGCGGTGCGGAACCGGCGGCGGTCACCGCGCTCGTCCGCGACGAGCTCCCGGGGTGAAATTCCTCGTCCCGCCACGGCCGACTCGGCGGGGCGGCACAATAGTTCCCATGTTCAGGTTCCTGCGCCGCCGTGAAGCCGAAGTGCCCGCCGAACCGGTCGACCTCGCCGCCGAGGCCGCGGAGCGGGCCGCGGCGTTCTGGCAGTGGTGGGACGACAACCTGCCGGAGATCGCCTCCGCGCTCGGTGACAGCGAGCCGCAGCGCATCGAAGCGCTGGTCGCCGACGCCGTCGCCGCGGTGCACCCGGATCTGACCTTCAGCCTGGAACACGGGGAGAAGGCCGCGTACGCGCTGGTCATCAGCAGCCAGGCCGACCCGGAGCTGCGGCCCCGCACCGATGCCTGGATGGCCGCAGCCCCGGCCGCCGACACGCTCTTCGAGTACCACGACGCCGTGCCGGCCGTTCCCGATCCGACCGAGGTCACGGTGAACCTGCGCGGTGAGAAGTACCCCCTCGAGGAGGTGCGGATCGCCGCGCAGGTCGACGAGGCGGAGGGCCTGGTCGACGTCGCCGTGTACCACCCGGGCTTCCACAAGCTCGACGACAGCGCGCGCCGCGCCCTGACCTTCCTGCCGCTGGACGCGGCCCTCGGCGAGCGGCTGGCCGCCGACCGGCTGGGGCGGGTGGAAACCGCTGAGGCCGAACCCGCGGACGCCATCGGTCTGCTCGAACTGCGCGAGCTCGTCACCGACCTCGACCGCAACGCGCAGTGAGCCGCTGCGTGCCCGTGTCGGGGTAGCTCGTTAGTCTCGGGGCGTGACCAGCGAGGACGTGCACGAGCTCAATCCCAGCGACGACGCCGACGGCGTGCCCGCCGACCCAGCGGCCGCAGGCGCGGCCGAAGGCGTCGAGGACGTGCCGCCCGACGTGCGCGAACAGTACGCGGAGCTGGCCGAAGAGGTCCGCGGCCACCAGTTCCGCTACTACGTGCTGGACTCGCCCACGATCGCCGACGGCGAGTTCGACGAGCTGTTCACCCGCTTGCAGCGGATGGAGTCCGATCACCCCGCGCTGCAGGCCCCCGATTCGCCCACGCAGGTCGTCGGCGGCACCTTCTCCACCGCGTTCACCCCGGTCGCGCACCTGGAGCGGATGCTGAGCCTCGACAACGCCTTCGACTCCGAGGAGTTGCGGGCGTGGGTCGAGCGCGTGGAGCGCGAGGTCGGTGGCGACGCGCACTACCTCTGCGAGCTCAAGATCGACGGCCTGGCGGTCAACCTCCTCTACCGAGACGGCCACCTGGAACGGGCTTTGACCCGGGGCGATGGCCGCACCGGTGAGGACGTGACGCTCAACGTGCGCACCATGGGTGACGTGCCCGAGCAGCTGTCGGGCACCGACGAGTACCCGGTTCCGGAGCTGGTGGAGGTGCGTGGCGAGATCTTCTTCCGGGTCGACGAGTTCGCCGAGCTCAACGCGAAACTCGTCGACGCGGGCAAGGAGCCCTTCGCCAACCCGCGCAACGCCGCCGCCGGGTCGCTGAGGCAGAAGGACCCGCGGGTGAGCCGTTCGCGGCCGCTGCGGCTGATCTGCCACGGTCTGGGCAGACGCGAGGGATTCGAGCCGGAGCGGCAGTCGGAGTCCTACGCGGCGCTCAAGGCGTGGGGACTGCCGGTCTCCCGGCACACCGTCGTCCTGTCCACTGCGGATGAACTGCTCGGTCACATCCAGAACTGGGGCAAGAACAGGGACTCCGCCGAGCACGAGATCGACGGCATCGTCATCAAGGTCGACGAGGTGCCGCTGCAGCGCAGGCTCGGCACGACCTCGCGGGCCCCGCGCTGGGCGATCGCCTACAAGTACCCGCCGGAGCAGGCCACCACCAAGCTTCTGGGCATCGAGGTCAACGTCGGGCGCACCGGGCGGGTCACGCCGTTCGCGGTCATGGAACCGGTGAAGGTCGCCGGGTCGACCGTGTCCATGGCGACCCTGCACAACGCCGACGAAGTGCGCCGCAAGGGCGTTTTCATCGGTGACCGCGTCGTGATCCGCAAGGCCGGGGACGTGATCCCCGAGGTGCTCGGGCCGGTCGCCGACGTCCGGACCGGCGATGAGCGCGAGTTCGTGATGCCGGAGGCGTGCCCGGAGTGCGGAGCGCGTCTGGCGGCGCAGAAGGAAGGCGACGTCGACCTGCGCTGCCCGAACGCGCAGGGCTGCCCCGGCCAGCAGCGGGAGCGGCTGTTCTACCTGGCCAGCCGCAAGGTCCTCGACATCGACGCGCTGGGCTACGAGGGCGCTTCCGCGCTGCTGGGCGCCGGTGTGCTCGGTGACGAGGGAGATCTGTTCGACCTCGACGAGGCGAAGCTGCTCAAGACGCCGCTGTACACGACGAAGGAGGGGAACCTCTCGGCCAACGGGGCCAAGCTGCTGGCGAACCTCCAGGAGGCCAAGCAGAAGCCGCTGTGGCGGATCCTCGTCGGGCTGTCGATCCGGCACGTCGGGCCGACCGCGGCGCAGGCGCTGGCCAGGGAGTTCGTCACGCTGGACCGGATCGAGCAGGCCTCGGAGGAGGAGCTGGCCGACACCGACGGCGTCGGGCCGACGATCGCCACGGCGGTGCGCGAGTGGTTCGCGGTGGAGTGGCACCGCGAGATCGTGCGCAAGTGGCGCGAGGCCGGAGTGCGGATGGCCGACGAGCGCGACGAGTCGATCCCCCGGACGTTGGAGGGCATGTCGATCGTGGTCACCGGGACGTTGCAGCAGTACTCCCGGGACGGCGCGAAGGAATCGATCATGGCCCGGGGCGGTCGGGCCGCCGGTTCGGTGTCGAAGAAGACGTCGTTCGTGGTCGTCGGTGACTCGCCGGGGTCGAAGTACGACAAGGCGATGCAGCTGAAGGTGCCGGTGCTCGACGAGGACGGCTTCACCGTGCTGCTCCAGGAGGGTCCGGAGGCGGCCGCTGAGCGGGCGCTGCCGCCCGAGGAGTGAGGGGAGCGACGGTGCGGGGTGGCAGGATCGCGGCCATGGCAACGATTCGCGCCGCTCTGCCGGCGGAACACGAGGCAGTGGGAGAGATCTCGGCGAAGGCCTACGCGGACGCGGGCAACCTCCCGGCAGACGGTTCGTACGTGTCGGTCCTGCGCGATGCCGCGACGCGCTCGGCCGAGGCCGAACTGCTCGTCGCGCTCGACGGCGACCACCCGGTCGGCACCGTGACCGTGTGCCGTCCCGGCGACGGCTACGCGCAGATCGCGCGTCACGGCGAGGTCGAGTTCCGGATGCTCGCGGTGTCGCCCGACGCCGGTGGTCAGGGCATCGGCAGGCAGCTGGTGGACGCCGTCCTGGAGCGCGCCTGGGCCGAGGGCGCGGCCCGGGTCGTGCTGTGCGTCTCGGAGACCGCGGAGACGCCGCGACGACTCTACGAGCGGATGGGTTTCGCGAGGCTGCGCGACCGGGACTGGAGCCCCACGGGAGACATCACCCTGCTCGGCTACTCCCTCGACCTGGCTGCCTGACCCGCGGTTCAGCGACCCGCGAGGGACGACCGGGGGCGCGACCGTGTCAACGGTGGGTTGTCAGTTCCCGGTTTTAGTCCGAACCGAGCCATGATCATGTCCGTTATGTCGGCTCAGTTTGGACTAAAACTGGGACTTGGTGCGCAGGAGCGCCAGCCGCGCTCGGGGTCTTCAGCTGTCGAGGACTACTGAGACTATGCCCGCGAGGTGGGCGAGGCGGGCGAGTTCGGCGGCGCGGAACATCGGGCCGCCCGGGCGGCCCGCCAGCAGGACGCGGTCGGGCTTGCCGATGGGCGTGGCGGCGAGCTCGGTCCCCAGCTCCTGCCAGGTCTCCGGCACCCACGCCTCGTCGCCGTCGAGGATCGTGGCGCGCGGGAGCGGCAGCCACGGGAGCTCCAGGTAGCCCTCTTGCGGGGCGGAGGTGCTGGCGGCCAGCTGCTCGGCGCCACCGGAGCGGTGCCCGAACACGATCGCCCACCCCGATCGGATGATCTTCGGGACGCCTTCGGCGAAGATCTGCAGGCCGCGCGCCGGTTCCGCGGCGATCTCCTCGACCAGCTCCAGCTCGCGGTGGGTGTCCAGCACGCCCGCGTAGGGCCGCACGGCGTCGACCTCGACGCCGTCGATGGATTCCGCGGCGGTGATCAGCACGTCCGGCGGGCGCCCGCTGGGCAGCTCCACCACGAGGTCGTCGATGGCCACGCCGCCGACGCGTTCGACGACGTCGACGCTGAGGATGTCGGCACCGATCTCGCCGAGCGCGCTCGCCACCGACCCGAGGTTGCCGGGCCGATCCGGTATCTGCACCCGGATGAGGAAGGACACCGGACTCAACGCCTCCAGTTTCGTGCGCGACACCTCGCCGGCCGCGCGTTCTCCTTCGCGTGCGCATCCGCTTGCGCGGCCGCACGCGCGAGGAACAACCGCGGAGAAATTGTGTCAGACGCGGTGTAGTCACCTTGCTACAGCCGTCCACGGAGTAGAACGACCAGGCCATTCGGGAAAGTTCCCGGGCGCGCCTCGCCAGGCACGACCCCTGCCAGGTCTGGCAGCGTGGTCGCCATAGACTGGGATGCACTAGTAAACCGGACATGACCAGGGAGCCTTCGCAGTGTCCAAGATCTCCCGCGACGAGGTCGCACACCTCGCCGGCCTGGCGCGGCTGGCAGTCACCGAGGCCGAGCTCGACACCTTCGCCGGCCAGCTCGACCAGATCCTCGACGCGGTGGCGCAGGTGGGGCAGGTCGCTGCGGACGACATCCCACCCACGTCGCACGCCGTGCCGGTGACCAACGTCTTCCGCGAGGACGAGATCCGCCCGGGCCTGACGCGCGAGCAGGCGCTCGCAGCGGCGCCCGCAGCCGAAGAGGACCGCTTCCGCGTCCCCCGCATCTTGACTGAGGAGGCCTGATGAGCCTGACCGGGCTGACCGCGTCCGAGCTGGCCGCCAAGCTGGCGGCAGGTGAGGTCACGTCGGTCGAGGTGACCCAGGCGCACCTCGACCGCATCGCCGCCGTGGACTCGCTGGTCCACGCGTTCCTGCACGTCGACGCCGAGGGCGCGCTCGCCGCCGCCCGCAAGGCCGACGAGGACCGGGCCGCGGGCAAGGCGGCCTCGCCGCTGGCCGGTGTACCGCTGGCGCTCAAGGACGTGCTGACCACCACCGACATGCCCACCACCGTCGGGTCGAAGATGCTCGAGGGCTGGATGGCGCCCTACGACGCGACCGTCACGCGCAGGCTGCGCGAGGCCGGCGTGGTCGTGCTGGGCAAGACCAACATGGACGAGTTCGCGATGGGTTCCTCCACCGAGAACTCGGCTTACGGCCCGACCCGCAACCCGTGGGACACCGACCGCATCCCGGGCGGTTCCGGCGGCGGCTCCTCGGCCGCGCTGGCCGCGTTCGAGGCACCGCTGGCCATCGGCACCGACACCGGCGGCTCGATCCGCCAGCCGGGTGCGGTGACCGGCACGGTCGGCGTGAAGCCCACCTACGGCGGCGTCTCCCGCTACGGCCTGGTGGCCTTCTCCTCGTCGCTGGACCAGCCGGGTCCCTGCGCGCGCACCGTGCTGGACGCGGCGCTGCTGCACGAGGTGATCGCCGGGCACGACCCGATGGACTCGACCTCGATCGACCAGCCGGTCCCGCAGGTCGTCGAGGCCGCCAAGCAGGGCTCCGGCGGTGACCTGAGCGGCGTGAAGGTCGGCGTGGTCCGCGAGTTCTCCGGCGACGGCTACCAGCCGGGCGTGCAGCGCGCCTTCGACGCCGCGGTCGCGCAGCTCTCGAAGCTGGGTGCCGAGGTCGTCGAGGTCTCCTGCCCGCACTTCGACTACGCGCTGGGCGCCTACTACCTGATCGCGCCGAGCGAGTGCTCGTCGAACCTGGCCCGGTTCGACTCGATGCGCTACGGCCTGCGCGTCGGTGACGACGGCGAGCGCAGCGCCGAGCAGGTCATGTCGCTGACCCGCGAGGAGGGCTTCGGCCCTGAGGTCAAGCGGCGCATCATGCTCGGCACCTACGCGCTGTCGTCGGGCTACTACGACGCCTACTACGGCCAGGCGCAGAAGGTGCGGACGCTGATCACCCGCGACTTCACCGCCGCGTTCGAGCAGGTCGACGTGCTGGTCTCGCCGACCACCCCGACCACGGCGTTCAAGATCGGCGAGCGGGTCGGCGACCCGATGGCGATGTACCTCGCCGACCTGTGCACCATCCCGTCCAACCTGGCGGGCAACGCCGCCATGAGCCTCCCCTGCGGGCTGTCCGATGAGGACGGTCTGCCGGTGGGGCTGCAGATCATGGCTCCGGCGATGGCCGACGACCGGCTCTACCGCGTCGGCGCGGCCTACGAGGCCGCCCGGGACGCCGAGCAGGGCGGCCCGCTGATCAACCGTGCCCCGAAGCTGGAGGCCGCGGTATGAGCCGTTCCCACGCCACCGATGCAGGAGGTCGCAAAGTGAACCCGAAGTTGAAGGCAGCGTTCCAGCTCGCTTCCGTGGTCTCGGCGGCCTTCGGGCTGAAGTCGAGCTACAAGGCGGCCCGCGAGAAGAACGACAAGCTCGAACTGGCCGACGTCATCATCACCGCGCTCGGCCTGATCACCGGCACCGCGCTGGCGGTGCGCGCGCTGCGCAAGGGGAGTGACGACGAGTGACGGCGGTCGCCGAGATCATGGACTACGACGAGGTGCTGGACCGGTTCGACCCGGTGCTGGGCCTCGAGGTCCACGTGGAGCTCTCCACCAAGACCAAGATGTTCTGCGGCTGCGCCAACGAGTTCGGCGCCGAGCCCAACACGCAGGTCTGCCCGGTGTGCCTGGGCCTGCCGGGAGCGCTGCCCGCGGTCAACGGCAAGGCCGTCGAGGCCGCGATCCGGATCGGCCTGGCGCTCAACTGCCAGGTCGCCGAGTGGTGCCGGTTCGCCCGGAAGAACTACTTCTACCCGGATCAGCCGAAGAACTTCCAGACCTCGCAGTACGACGAGCCGATCGTCTTCGACGGTCACCTCGACGTGGTGCTCGACGACGGCGAGACCTTCCGCGTCGACATCGAGCGGGCGCACATGGAGGAGGACACCGGCAAGTCGCTGCACATGGGCGGCGCCACCGGTCGCATCCACGGCGCCGACTACTCGCTGCTGGACTACAACCGCGCCGGCGTGCCGCTGATCGAGATCGTCACCAAGCCGATCACCGGTGCCGGTGAGCGCGCTCCCGAGGTCGCCCGCGCCTACGTGACGGCGCTGCGCGACCTGCTGCGCGCGCTGGACGTCTCCGACGTGCGGATGGACCAGGGGTCGCTGCGCTGCGACGCGAACGTGTCGCTGATGCCCAAGGGTGCGAGCGAGTTCGGCACGCGCACCGAGACCAAGAACGTCAACTCGCTGCGCAGCGTCGAGCGCGCGGTCCGCTACGAGATGCAGCGGCACGCGGCGGTGCTGACCTCCGGCGGGTCGATCGTGCAGGAGACCAGGCACTTCGACGAGTCCACCGGTTCCACCTCGGCGGGTCGCCCGAAGGAGACCTCCGAGGACTACCGGTACTTCCCGGAGCCCGACCTGGTTCCGATCGCGCCGTCCCGCGAGTGGGTCGAGGAGCTGTCCCAGACCCTGCCGGAGCTGCCTTGGGAGCGCCGCCGTCGCGCCAAGGAGGACTGGGGTCTGTCCGACGAGGAGCTCCGCGACCTGGTCAACGCCGGTGCGCTGGAGCTCATCGCCGAGACCGTCGAGGCCGGTGCGGCTCCGGGCGACGCCCGCTCGTGGTGGGTGGCTTACCTGTCGCAGCAGGCCAACACCCGCGGTGTCGAGCTGGCGGACCTGGCCATCACGCCGAAGCAGGTCGCGCGGGTCGTGGCGCTGGTCGGCGAGGGCAAGCTGACCAACAAGCTGGCCCGTCAGGTCGTCGACGGCGTGCTCGACGGCGAGGGCGAACCGGACGAGGTCGTGGCCGCGCGCGGTTTCGAGGTCGTCTCCGACGACTCCGAGCTGCAGAAGGCGGTCGACGAGGCCCTGGCGGCGCAGCCGGACGTGGCGGAGAAGATCCGCGGCGGCAAGGTCCAGGCGGCCGGTGCCGTCGTCGGCTCGGTCATGAAGGCCACCAAGGGCCAGGCCGACGCCAAGCGGGTGCGCGAACTCGTCCTCAAGGCCTGCGGCCAGTAGCGCGGAAGTTCCCAGAACGCCCCCGACCTCGCCAGGTCGGGGGCGTTCTTCGCGCGGGGGAGTTCAGCGGATGTGGCGCTAGCCGACGAGGACGCCATCGACCTGCTCACCGGACTCATCGACCGCGGCATCAACGCCTAGGAGGAGTCGTTTCGATCTGTTCCCAGGCGCGGGACTCGGCCCGCACTGCTGGGCAGACCGAGCCTCAGTCCTTGCCCGCGGTGCCGCCGGTGGGTGGTTCGAGCCGCAGGACGCGGTCGTCGCTGGGGACGGGACGGTCGCCGTCGCGGTTGGTGGTGCCCAGCCACACCAGGCCGTCCGGGGCCAGCGTCGCGGTGGAGAAGCGGCCGTAGCGGTTCTCCAGCACCTTGGTGGGCTGCCCGGTGAAGCTCCCGTCCGGCGCCGGGTGCAGCGTGTAGAGGGCGGAGGCGTCGCGCAGCGCCACGATCACCGTGGACGCGTCGGCCGCGCACCCCGACACCCCGGGCCGGTCCGACCAGGTCCAGGCCGGGGTGCCCAGCGGCTCGCCCATCCTCACCTGGTGGAGCGCGTCCTGGCCGTTGTTGCGGTCGGTCACCCAGAACATGTTCATCGCGGCGGTGCCGCAGATGCCCGTCGGTTCGTTGAGCCCGGAGGTGACCACCGGTGAGTTCCGCTGCGGGTTGCCCTCCGCCGGTTTGCCGAAACCGTCGATGCGCAGCATCTTCCCGGCCAGCGAGGTCGGGTTGGCCGCGGTGGCCGGGTCGCCGCCGTTTCCGGTGGCCACCAGCAGCGCGCCCTTGCCGTCGTCGAGCAGCGCGCCGGAGTTCCCGCTGGAGCCCTTGGGGATTCCGGTCAGCACCGGTTTCGGGCTGTCGCCGCTGGCGATCCGCACTACCCGGTTGTCCGAGCCGGTCGTGACGTAGGCGTAGAAGAGCTCGTCCTCGTGGTAGGTGGGCGACAGGGCCAGCCCGGTCAGCCCGCCACCGCTGCTCGCGTCGACCGAGATCCGCGCCAGCTCAACGGGTTCCGACCCCTTCTGGACGCGCAGCACGCGACCGGTGGTGCGTTCGCCGACGATCGCGCTCTGCCCGTCCGGGAGCACCGCGATGGCCCCGACCGGGTTCAGGCAGGTGGCGACCACCGCCGGGTCGGGGTCTTCGCAACCGACCGCTTGCGGCGGTGGCTGCTGGGGGTTCGGCGCGCCCGGCGCTTCGGAAGGCGGTACTTCGCTCTCGAAGGAGGGCTGCGGTCCGGCTTGCGGCGCCAGCGATGGCTGCTCGGCGAACGGCCGGGTGTGCTCGTCGGGGAACTGGGCGCATCCGCTCAGCACGACCCCGAGCACCGCGAAGGCGCTCACCAGCGCACGAGACCGACCCATCACACCCGCGACCTTATCCGCCCCGCGGTGAACCCGGGGTGAGCCACCCGTCGCCTCGGGGTCATGTCGGTGGCCGCAGCGCCCTGCGCCGAGGACGGGCGTCCGGCAGGGGGAAGCGGAGCCGTCGCACCGGCGGGGGCGGCGGGTCGATCCCCAGGCGCGCGCATTCGACGGCCTCGACGCGGCGGAGGAGCAGGTCGAACTCCTCCCGGACCGTGCCGGGGTCTTCGAACGGGAGGAAGTGGGAGGCGTCGAGCAGCCGCACCCTGGCTTGCGGGAGGGAGCCGATCTGCCGCGCTGCGGTCAGCGGTTCGCCCAGCGGATCGTGGCGCCCGGCCAGCAGCGTGATGGGGCAGGTGATGCGCGGCGGCTCGTCGCGGGCGGACGCGCTCCAGGCCAGCGCGAGTTCGGCGTGCCTGCGCCAGTCGTGCTGCACGAGCCTGCGCAGCGCGACGGCGGTGGTGGGGCGGCGACCGGTCGGCAGCACGCCCACCTGGTGCAGGATCCGGGCGGGCCAGTCGCCCACGGGGAGCTGGGAGATGATGCCTTCCAGCAGGTCGCCGGCCAGCTTCAGCGAGGCCGAGCCCCCTGAGGCCAGCAGCCTGCGGGCCGAGTCGGGCAGGCCCAGGTTGGCCAGCAGCGCTTCGACTCCCGCGGTGGGCGGTCCGGCCAGCAGCAGCAGCCCCCGCACCCGCTCGGGGTGGCGCGCGGCCATCGCCACGGCGGTGGAGGTGCCGCCGGACCACGCCAGGACCACGCAGTCGGGCACGTCGGCGTCGTCGAGGACCTCGACGGCATCGGCGATGTGCTCATCCGGGCTGCTGGCGGAAATGTGCGAGGGGGACCAATTCAGCACCTGCGCCGTGCAATCCAGCGGAAGCAATTCCGGCGCCGAAATGAGTTCGGGAAGCATCAGAACCGCTCGCGGGGCGAACGAACCCGGTGGCCAGGCTTCGCCGAACTCCGGGAAACGCGATCCACCTGCCGAAACATCGGTTCTTCCGGGCGCGCTCTCGCCGAATTCGGGATCCTCCATCTGCACATTTTCCACCTGAACGGACACTTGCGGTATCGAACCTGTCACGTGTCGGAAAGGTTTTCCCTCAAAGGGTCGCACTATCGGGTGAAGATGCCCTAACCTCCTGCGGCGTGAGCATCCATGACGATCGCCCCGGCGGTGCGGGCGGCTCCCCCGACGATCGCAGCTACGGCGCGCACGCCCAGCGGCCGCGCGGCGCCAAGGGTGCGGCCAGGAGCACGCAGAGCCTCGGCGCACGGCAACACAACTACTACGACGAAGACGACGGCTACAGCGACGGCGAAGCGACCTCGCTGGTGGGCGGCGTCGGCGAAGAGTCCGGCTACGCCGAAGAGCTCGGCAAGAAGCGCAAGCCCTTCGCCTGGAACGGTGGAACAGACCTCGGACTGCTGATCCTGCGTTTCGCGCTGGGAGGCGTCTTCCTCCTGCACGGCGCGCAGAAGCTCTTCGGCGCGTTCAACGGCCCGGGCCCGGAAGGCTTCGCGGAAGTACTGTCCGGCATGGGCTTCCAGCAGAGCGCCGCGCTCTCGCTGGTCACCGGCGGCACCGAACTCGGTGCGGGTGCGCTGCTGGTCCTCGGTCTGTTCACGCCCGCCGCCGCGGCCGGTGTGGTGGGCCTGATGGCCAGCGCGGTGTTCGTCAAGCTGGGCGCCGGTTTCTTCAACGCCGACGGCGGGTTCGAGATGGATGCCATCCTCGGTGCCCTCGGTCTCGGCTTGATGTTCACCGGCCCCGGTCGGGTGGCCTTGGACTACGGGCGTGTGTGGTTCCGCCGTCCGTTGGGATTCGGCTTCTTCGGCCTGATCGTCGCGGCTGGCGCGGCTGCGGCGATTCTGATCCTCTTCCACCGCCCCTGAGGCGTGCACCGAAAATCGGGCCCCGCTCCAACCCAGGAGCGGGGCCCGATTTTTCGTGGTCAGGAGATGAGTTCGTCAGGCAAGCACCGAAGGTGCTTTCTCGTCACCCCACCTGGGTGTGTTGGGTGGGGTGGGGAAGTTTTCATGAAAACTTCCCCACCCCACCCAACACAGATCACGTGTCGGCGTCACCCACCCAACGCAGATCACTTGTTCACGTCGCGGACTGCGCCGTAGGAGGCGGAGGTGGCGAGCTTGGCGTAGGCGCGCAGGGCGGTGGTGACGGTGCGCTCGCGGTCGACGGGGTGCCAGGGGTTCTCGCTGGCCTCCATCTTGGCGCGGCGCTCGGCCAGGACCTGCGGGTCGACCAGCAGTTCCAGCTTGCGCTCGTGGACGTCGATGAGGATCTGGTCGCCGTTCTCGACCAGTCCGATCGCTCCGCCGCCCGCGGCTTCCGGCGAGATGTGCCCGACCGACAGGCCGGACGATCCGCCGGAGAACCGGCCGTCGGTGATCAGCGCGCACTTCTTGCCGAGGCCGGAGCCCTTCAGGAACGCGGTCGGGTGCAGCATCTCCTGCATTCCCGGGCCGCCCGCCGGTCCTTCGTAGCGGATGACCAGGACCTCGCCCGGCTGGATCTCCTTCTTCAGGATCGCCGAGACCGCCTGCTCCTGGCTCTCCAGGACGCGGGCCGGGCCCTGGAAGTGCCAGAGCTCCTCCTCGACGCCCGCGGCCTTGATGACCGCGCCTTCCTCGGCGAGGTTGCCCTTGAGCACGGCCAGGCCGCCGTCGACGGTGTAGGCGTGCTCGATGTCGCGGATGCACCCCTCGGCGGCGTCGGTGTCCAGCGACGACCAGCGGTTGTTGGTCGAGAACGCCTGCGTGGTGCGGACTCCGCCGGGTGCGGCGTGGAAGATCTCGAGGGCCTTCTCCGAGGGGGACTCCCCGCGCACGTCCCAATCGGACAGCCACGCGGTGAGGCTCTCGCTGTGCACCGAGGCGACGTCGCGGTGCAGCAGGCCGGCGCGGTCGAGCTCACCCATGATCGCGCTGATGCCGCCGGCCCGGTGCACGTCCTCCATGTGGAAGTCGGAGTTCGGCGCGACCTTCGACAGGCACGGCACCTTGCGGCTGATCTCGGCGATGTCGTCGAGGGTGAAGTCGATCTCGCCTTCCTGTGCGGCGGCGAGGGTGTGCAGCACCGTGTTCGTCGATCCGCCCATGGCCATGTCGAGCGCCATCGCGTTCTCGAAGGCCTGCTTGTTGGCGATGGATCGAGGCAGGACGGTCTCGTCGTCCTGCTGGTAGTAGCGCTTGGAGATGTTCACGACGGTGCGACCGGCTTCCTGGAACAGCTCGCGGCGCGCGGCGTGGGTCGCCAGCGTCGAACCGTTGCCGGGCAGGGCCAGGCCCAGTGCCTCGGTCAGGCAGTTCATCGAGTTCGCGGTGAACATCCCGGAGCAGGAGCCGCAGGTCGGGCACGCGGAGCGCTCCACCTCGGACAGACCGTCGTCGTCGACCGCGGCGTTCGCCGAGGCCGAGATGGTGGTGATCAGGTCGGTCGGTGCGTGCGCGACGCCTTCGACCACGACCGCCTTGCCCGCCTCCATCGGCCCCCCGGAGACGAACACGGCGGGGACGTTGAGCCGCATCGCGGCGTTGAGCATCCCCGGGGTGATCTTGTCGCAATTGGAGATGCACACCAGCGCGTCGGCCTGGTGCGCGTTGACCATGTACTCGACCGAGTCGGCGATGATCTCGCGCGAGGGCAGCGAGTAGAGCATGCCGCTGTGGCCCATGGCGATGCCGTCGTCAACGGCGATGGTGTGGAACTCGCGCGGCACACCGCCCGCCTCGCGGACCGTCTCGGCCACGACGTCACCGAGGTCGCGCAGGTGGACGTGACCGGGCACGAACTGGGTGTAGGAGTTGGCGATGGCGACGATCGGCTTGCCGAAGTCGTCGTCGGTCATGCCGGTGGCGCGCCACAGCGAGCGGGCGCCGGCGGCATTCCGGCCGTGAGTCGTGGTTCGGGAACGCAACTGAGGCATGGGGAGACCTTCTTCGATTCCAGGCTCTGTGCGGGTCGGTGCCAGGTGCGGAGCCGGCGAGAGCTGCAACGCGGACCTTCCCGCTGACGACGCCTTGTGGGCGCTCAGCGTGGCGGTACCGCGACCCTACTCTTGCTCGACGCGCCGTTGACCACGCATGTCGGGCAGATTACGCGCGAACGGCGGTGTTCAGCCCGCGTCGGAGGACTGCGCGCTGGGGTCCGGGAGGTGACCGCGGCTGACCAGCGATACCGCCGGGAGGTCGCGCGGGCGCACGTGGGGCAGCGCGATTTCCGAGCCGCCGGTGGTGCTGGCGCGGACCTTGGACTGCTTGGTGATGGCCAGCCCGTTGAGGGAGTCCCAGGGCAGGGTGCGCGCGGTCGCGAGGCCGCGAACCTTGATCCGCTCGGCGTCGACGGTGGTGCGGGGCCACAGCACGATCCACAGCATGGCCAGCGGCACCAGGAAGACCAGCAGTCCCAGCGGGCCGGCGGTGGTGGCCAGCGGGACCGCGCAGGCGGCGACCGCGAGCACCGCCAGCAGCGATACCCGGGGAGCCCGGAAGTTCAGCGATTCCGGGATTCGGGTCTGCTGCGGCTCCGCGGCCTGCGCGGATTCGGTGCTCTGCGGCTCGGCGGCGTCGTCCCGCCCGGAGTCCTGGGGTGTCTCGCTCACGCCCCGATGCTCTCACCTGGCCGGATCCGCCCTGTCGGGACCCGAGCACCGCAGGGCTTCCCGATGGTTGGGAGGCGCGGAGCGGTGCGTATCACATCGGCCGGAAATCATCCCGGCAAAGGGTCCGTGAACTGGGAAAATCGCGAAAGGGCACGATCGCGTTCGCTCGAACGTGCGCCCAGCATGCGGGATGGGCGTCCCGAATGGTTTGACGCGGTGCGACCAACCCCATTAACGTCCTGGCCATGCTGCGACTGCACGACATTCTCGTACTTCCCCGGCGCGTCGACGCCTGAGGAAGTCCTCGCAGCTGTCGACGCGCCAACCCTCGTCTGGCCCATTCGTGGCCTGCGGGGGTTTTTTCGTGTCCGGTCCCACTCCCAACCACCGAGGTTGACCCGATGACCAGCGCCAACACCAGGCAGAATCCGGTCCCGGCGCCCCCGCCAGGACGCCGACCCAAGCCCGCGCCGCCCAGCGGTGCTCCGGTGAAGCTCACGGGTGCGCAGGCACTCGTCCGCTCCCTGGAGTCCGTGGGTTGCGAGGTCGTCTTCGGGATTCCGGGTGGCACCATCCTCCCGTCGTACGACCCGCTGCTCGACTCCGAGAAGGTCCGGCACGTGCTGGTTCGCCACGAGCAGGGAGCCGGGCACGCGGCGACCGGGTACGCGCAGGCCACGGGCAAGGTCGGCGTGTGCATGGCGACCTCCGGCCCGGGTGCGACCAACCTGGTCACCCCGCTGGCCGACGCCAACATGGACTCGGTCCCGATCGTGGCGATCACGGGTCAGCAGTCGACCGGCCTGATCGGTACCGACGCGTTCCAGGAAGCCGACATCTGCGGCATCACGCTGCCGGTCACCAAGCACAACTTCCTGGTCACCGATGCCGAGGACATCCCGAGGGTCATCGCGGAAGCGTTCTACATCGCTTCCAGCGGCCGTCCCGGTCCGGTCCTGGTCGACATCCCCAAGGACGTCCAGCAGGCGCCCATGTCGTTCTCCTGGCCGCCGGAGATGAAGCTGCCCGGCTACCGGCCGACCAGCAAGCCGCACGGCAAGCAGGTCCGCGAGGCCGCGAAGCTGATGGTCGAGGCCAAGCAGCCGGTCCTCTACGTCGGCGGCGGTGTCATCAAGGCCGAGGCGCACGCGGAGCTGCGGCAGCTCGCCGAGCGCACCGGGATCCCGGTGGTCACCACGCTGATGGCGCGCGGCTCGTTCCCGGACTCGCACCCGCAGCACCTGGGCATGCCCGGCATGCACGGCACGGTGTCGGCGGTCGCCGCGATGCAGCGCTCCGACCTGCTGATCGCCCTGGGCACCCGGTTCGACGACCGGGTCACCGGCCAGCTGTCGTCGTTCGCGCCGGACGCCAAGGTCGTGCACGCCGACATCGACCCGGCCGAGATCTCCAAGAACCGCTACGCCGACGTCCCGATCGTCGGTGACTGCAAGGACGTCATCGCCGAGCTGACCGAGGCCTTCGAGGCCGCCGAGTCCGAGCACGGCACCGCGGACCTGAAGCCCTGGTGGGGCATGCTCGACGACATCCGCGGCCGGTTCCCGCTCGGGTACGCCGAGCCCAGCGACGGCAGCCTGTCGCCGGAGTACGTCATCGAGCGCCTGGGCAAGATCGCGGGCCCCGACGCCGTCTACGCCGCGGGCGTGGGGCAGCACCAGATGTGGGCCGCGCAGTTCATCGGCTACGACAACCCGCGCACCTGGCTGAACTCCGGTGGTCTGGGAACCATGGGCTACGCGGTTCCGGCGGCCATGGGCGCCAAGGCCGGTGAGCCGGACAAGACGGTCTGGGCCATCGACGGCGACGGCTGCTTCCAGATGACCAACCAGGAGCTCGCGACCTGCGCGATCGAGGACATCCCCATCAAGGTGGCCGTCATCAACAACGGCAACCTGGGTATGGTCCGGCAGTGGCAGAACCTGTTTTACGCCGAGCGTTACTCACACAGCGACCTCGGCACCCACAAGCACCGCATCCCGGACTTCAAGCTGCTCGCCGACGCCTACGGGTGCGCAGGCCTGCGGTGTGAGTCCAAAGAGGACGTCGACAGCGTCATCCAGCGGGCTATGGAGATCAACGACCGACCCGTCGTGATCGACTTCGTGGTGGGCAAGGACGCGCAGGTCTGGCCGATGGTGGCGGCCGGCACCGGCAACGACGAGATCATGGCGGCCCGAGGCATCCGCCCGCTCTTCGAGGAGGATGAAGCGTGATCAGCTCTGTGCCAACGGCAGTTCTGCGCAACCGCACCTCAGGGGAACGTGACGCAGGCCGGCCACGATCAACCTCGGAACGATCGATTGGGCGCAACGCGACCAGTCCCATGAATTGCGGAGAGGCGGTGCTGGAGGCGTGAGCAGGCATACGCTGAGCGTGCTGGTGGAGAACGTCCCCGGGGTCCTCGCGCGGGTTTCCGGCCTCTTCTCCCGGCGCAGCTTCAACATCGAGTCGCTCGCGGTCGGCCCGACCGAGCACCCGGAGATCTCCCGGATGACGATCGTGGTCGCCGTCAGCGACCAGCCGCTGGAGCAGGTCACCAAGCAGCTCAACAAGCTGGTGAACGTGATCAAGATCGTGGAGCTGGAGGACGACGCCGCGGTGCAGCGCGAGCTGCTGCTGGTGAAGGTCCGCGCCGACTCGTCGGTGCGCAGCCAGGTCCTGGAGACCGTCCAGCTGTTCCGCGCGAAGGTGGTGGACGTCTCGCCGGAGGCGCTGACCATCGAAGCCACCGGACCCGCCGATAAGCTCGACGCGTTGCTGCGAATGCTGGAACCCTACGGCGTCCGCGAGATGGTGCAGTCGGGAACGATCGCGATCGGTAGAGGCCCCCGCTCCATCACGGCTACTGCGGTCCGCTGACAACCGGCTACCCCGCCACAGGGCCCACAGGCTCACGAGCAAGCGGTTGGCAGGCGCGGCCGACAACCGATGAAGTCCCGAAAGGAAACGCTGAAACACCATGGCAGTTGAAATCTTCTACGACGCGGACGCTGACCTCGGCATCGTGCAGGGCCGGAAGGTCGCCGTCATCGGATACGGCAGCCAGGGGCACGCCCACGCGCTGAGCCTGCGGGACTCGGGTGTGGACGTGCGGATCGGCCTGCCGGAGGGTTCCAAGTCCCGGGCCAAGGCCGAGGAGGAGGGCCTGAAGGTCCTCACCCCGTCCGAGGCCTCCGCCGAGGCGGACCTGATCATGATCCTGGCGCCCGACACCAAGCAGCGCGAGATCTACGCCAACGACGTCGCCCCGAACCTCAAGCAGGGTGACGCGCTGTTCTTCGGCCACGGCTTCAACATCCGCTACGGCCTGATCCAGCCGCCGGCCGACGTCGACGTGGCCATGGTCGCGCCGAAGGGCCCGGGCCACCTGGTCCGCCGCCAGTTCGTCGACGGCAAGGGCGTGCCGTGCCTGATCGCCGTCGAGCAGGACGCCTCGAACAACGCCCAGGCCCTGGCGCTGTCCTACGCCGCGGCCATCGGCGGTGCCCGCGCCGGCGTCATCAAGACCACCTTCAAGGAGGAGACCGAGACCGACCTGTTCGGTGAGCAGGCCGTCCTCTGCGGTGGCACCTCCGCGCTGGTGCAGAACGGGTTCGAGGTGCTGGTCGAGGCCGGCTACCAGCCGGAGATCGCCTACTTCGAGGTCCTGCACGAGCTCAAGCTGATCGTGGACCTGATGTGGGAGGGCGGCATCGCCGGTCAGCGCTACTCCTGCTCCGACACCGCCGAGTACGGCGACCTCACGCGCGGCCCGCGCGTCGTCGACTCGCACGTCAAGGACTCGATGCGCAAGGTGCTCGGCGAGATCCAGGACGGAACCTTCGCCAAGGAGTGGGTGGCCGAGGACGAGGCCGGTCGCCCCAACTTCACGAAGCTGCAGTCCGAGGGCAACGCCCACCAGATCGAAGAGGTCGGCAAGAAGCTGCGCTCGCTGATGTCGTGGACCAACAAGTGAGCTGACGCCCTGCGCGCCGCCGCACGGGTGGCGCCATCGGGGTGAATTTCCGAGCTCTCCGGATCTCTCGGCAGCGTTGATCCGCCTGGCCCGGTGAATCCTCAGATGAGGTTTCACCGGGCCTCGCGCGTTCTGGCGGTGGTCGGTAGGTTTCCGCCGGGCGGGTCTCCCACAACGGGATATCGCTATGAGTGAGGGATACGGTACGCATCGTGAGTGCAGACAACGAGATCGTCGACGATAAAGCGCACGTCCGCGGCAAGCTCGACTTCACGGGCGCTGAGTGGATCGCGAGTACGGACGATCCGGATGAACCGGGCGTGGAGATAGCCTTCGTCGACGGTTACGTGGGGATGCGGAACGGGGCTGACCCGGAAGGGCCGGTCCTCGTCTTCACCCCCGAGGAATGGGACGCGTTCGTCGCGGGCGCCAAAGACGGCGAATTCGACGAACCGTGAAGCGCGGCCGCCGTTCGGGCCTGCTGCCGCCGGCGTGGGCGGCCGGGCCCGTTCGGTGCGCGATCCATTCCCGCACTGTGGAACGGTTTTGCTCGCTCATGGGGGTTGATCTGCGAGAATGCCGGGAAAGCGGAACTTGCGGACATGTTCGATCCAGCGGTGATCCGAGCTACACCCTTGTGAATGCTTTCTCAATCTCCCGTTAAACTTCCAACGTCCGGGCACATCGTCGTGCCGATCGTGATCTTCCAGCTTGGAGTTCGCCCGTGACCAACGCAAGCCGTCCTGTCGTTCTTCTCGCCGAGAAGCTGGCCCCGTCCGTGATCGACGCCCTCGGCGAAGAGGTCGAGATCCGCAACGTGGACGGCACCGACCGTCCGGCGCTGCTCGACGCTGTCGCCGACGCCGATGCGCTGCTGGTCCGTTCCGCGACCAAGGTCGACGCCGAAGTCCTGTCGGCCGCGAAGAGCCTCAAGGTCGTCGCCCGCGCGGGTGTCGGCCTCGACAACGTCGAGGTACCCGCCGCCACCGAGCGCGGCGTGATGGTGGTCAACGCCCCCACCTCGAACATCGTCTCCGCCGCTGAGCACGCGATGGCGCTGCTGCTCTCGGTGGTCCGCAACGTGCCGCAGGCCGACGCGAGCCTCAAGGGCGGCGCCTGGAAGCGCAGCTCCTACGGCGGCGTCGAGCTCAACGGCAAGACCGTCGGTGTCGTCGGCCTGGGCAAGATCGGGCAGCTGTTCGCCGCTCGCGTCGCCGCCTTCGGCACCAAGCTGATCGCCTACGACCCCTACGTGTCGCCGGCCCGCGCCGCGCAGCTGGGCATCGAGCTCGTCTCGCTGGAGGAGCTGCTCAGCCGCGCCGACGCGCTGTCGATCCACCTCCCGAAGACCGCTGAGACGCTGGGTCTGATCGGCGCCGAGGAGCTCAAGAAGGCCAAGCCGAACCTGGTCATCATCAACGCCGCGCGCGGCGGTCTGGTCGACGAGGACGCGCTGGCCGAGGCACTGCGCAACGGCACCGTCGCCGGCGCCGGCATCGACGTGTTCAAGTCGGAGCCCATCACCGACAGCCCGCTGTTCTCCCTGGACAACGTCGTGGTGACCCCGCACCTGGGTGCCTCCACCAGCGAGGCCCAGGACCGCGCGGGCACCGACGTGGCCAAGTCCGTCCGGCTCGCGCTGCGCGGCGACTTCGTCCCGGACGCGGTCAACGTGCAGGGCGGTGCGGTCGGCGAAGAGGTCCGCCCGTACCTGGCGCTGACCCAGAAGCTGGGCCAGCTGCTGTCCGCGCTGCAGGGCGGCACCCCGAGCTCGGTGACCATCGAGGCCCGCGGCGAGCTGGCCGACGAGGACATCTCGGTGCTGCAGCTGGCGGCGCTGCGCGGCGTGTTCTCCGGTGCGGTCGAGAGCCAGGTGACCTTCGTCAACGCTCCGCAGCTGGCCGAGGAGCTGGGCGTCCAGGTCGAGATCAAGACGACCTCGGAGAGCCCGAACCACCGCAGCGTCGTGTCGCTGCGCGCGCACATGGCCGACGGCACCACTGCGGTCGTCTCCGGTGCGCTGTCGGGCCCGAACCAGGTCGAGAAGCTGATCGAGGTCAACGGCCGGCACTTCGACCTGCGGGCCGAGGGCAACGTGCTGCTGCTGGAGTACCCGGACCGCCCGGGCGTGATGGGCAAGGTCGGCACGCTGCTGGGCGAGGTCGGCGTGAACATCGAGGCCGCCACGGTCAGCCAGACCACCGAGCGCTCCGAGGCGATCATGCTGCTGCGCGTGGACCGTCCGGTCGAGCAGGGCGTGCTGGAGCCGATCGGCGCCGCCGTGGGCGCCCGCATCGTGCGCACGGTCAGCTTCGAGTGAAGGTGGATGCCTCGGCAACGAGGTGTCGCTGAGTAGGTGCGCTACCGACGGTTCGCGCGCTGAATAGCTCGGAAGCGTGAGAAGGGGTCGTCCCTGCTCAAGGGACGGCCCCTCACGCGTACCTGGAACGAAACAGTCCGTCACTCTAGTGGGTGTCCCACAGTCCGGGACTTATCATCCACTCGGTGGGCCCGGCGTGCCGCGAGGCGTGGACATGCCGGTAGCCTTCGGCTCAACAGTTCGAGCCCCGCAGTTCGGGGTGGTTCTCGGGAGGTGTGTAGATGCGGCTCGCTGTGATCCCCGGCGACGGGATCGGGCCGGAGGTCGTGGCCGAGGCACTGAAGGTGCTCGGCGAGGTGGTGCCGGACACCGAGATCACCCGTTACGACCTCGGAGCCGCTCGCTGGCACGCGACGGGGGAGCTGCTCCCCGAGTCCGTGCTCGGTGAGCTCCGCCAGCACGACGCGATCCTGCTCGGCGCGGTCGGCGACCCATCGGTGCCCAGCGGCATCCTGGAGCGCGGTCTGCTGCTGCGGCTGCGGTTCGAGCTCGACCACCACGTGAACCTGCGCCCCGCGCGGCTCTACCCGGGCGTGAAGAGCCCGGTGGCCGACCCGGGCGAGATCGACATGGTCATCGTGCGCGAAGGCACCGAGGGCCCGTACGCGGGCAACGGCGGCCTGCTGCGCAAGGACACCACGCACGAGATCGCGACCGAGGTCAGCATCAACACGGCGTTCGGCGTCGAGCGGGTCGTGCGTGACGCGTTCGCCCGCGCCGCCTCGCGGCCGCGCAAGCACCTGACCCTGGTGCACAAGACCAACGTCCTCACCCACGCCGGCTCGTTGTGGTCGCGCGTGGTCGAGGAGGTCTCGCTGCAGTACCCGGACGTCACCGTGGCCTACCAGCACGTCGACGCCACCACGATCCACATGGTCACCGACCCGAGCCGGTTCGACGTGGTCGTCACCGACAACCTCTTCGGCGACATCATCACCGACCTCTCGGGCGCGATCACCGGTGGCATCGGCCTGGCGGCCAGCGGCAACATCGACGCCACCCGCCGCAACCCGAGCATGTTCGAGCCGGTGCACGGCAGCGCCCCGGACATCGCCGGGCAGGGCGTGGCCGACCCCACCGCCGCCGTCCTGTCGATCGCGATGCTGCTCGACCACGTCGGGCTGACCGAGGCGGCCAAGCGCGTCGAGGCCTCGGTGGCCTTCGACCTGGCCACCCGCGACCACTCGTCGCCGGGCGCCACCTTCGCCATCGGCGACCGCCTCGCGGCGCTGGTGTCCTCGCACGAGGTCGTGCCCCAGCCCTGATCTTCACCTGGGTTCCGAAGGGCGTCTCCCGTTGGGGAGGCGCCTTTCGGCCTTTCCGGATCGTGAGAACTCCGCCGCGTTCGATGGACATCGGCGGGTGAGGTGTGCAGCATGGAGTCGTGGCTTTCCGCAGTGTGATCATTATTGGCGAGCGCGTCGGGTAAACATCTCCACTTCCCGACGCGCTGACCTCTCGCATTCGCGGGGGGTCTTTTTTGTTGCCTGCGCCAAGTCCGCGCCGAACCGATCGAACCGACGGGAGACATTCCAGTGACCCGCACCAAGCCGGCCGGCACGCCCCTGGGCGACGACTTCCACGTCTACGACACGACGCTGCGCGACGGCGCGCAGCGCGAGGGGATTTCGTACTCGGTCACCGACAAGCTGGCCGTCGCGCGCCTGCTGGACGGACTCGGGGTCGGGTTCATCGAAGGCGGTTGGCCCGGAGCGCTTCCCAAGGACACCGAGTTCTTTCACCGCGCTGCGCAAGGGGAACTCGAACTCGACCACGCCGCGCTCGTGGCGTTCGGCTCCACCCGTCGCGCAGGCTCCAGAGTGGACGACGATCGTCAAGTTGCCGCACTGCTGGACTCTCGCGCCCCGGTCGTGACGCTGGTGGCCAAATCGGACCGCAGGCACATCGAGCGCGCGTTGCGCACCGACATCGCCGAGAACTGCGCGATGGTCGCCGACACCGTCCGGCACCTCGTCGACCACGGCAGGCGGGTTTTCGTCGACGCGGAGCACTTCTTCGACGGGTACGCGTTCGATCCCGACACCTCGCTGCGCGTGCTCGACGCCGCCGCGGGCGCGGGTGCCGACGCCGTCGTGCTGTGCGACACCAACGGCGGTCAGCTCCCGCTTCAACTGGCCGACACCGTGCGGGAAGTCGTCGCGCGCACCGGGATCCGCGTCGGCATCCACTGCCAGGACGACACCGGTTGCGCCGTGGCCAACAGCGTCGCGGCGGTGCAGGCCGGTGCCACCCACGTGCAGTGCACCGCCAACGGCTACGGCGAACGCGCGGGCAACGCTGATCTGTTCACGGTTCTGGGAAATCTGGGCATGAAGCTCGACATGCCGGTGCTGCCCGAGGGCAAAATGGCTGAACTGACCCGCGTTTCGCACGCGCTGGCGGAAATCGCCAACCTGGCGCCCGACACCCACCAGGCGTACGTGGGTCAGTCGGCGTTCGCGCACAAGGCGGGGTTGCACGCCAGTGCGATCAAAGTGGACCCAGAGCTCTACAACCACCTCGACCCGGCCGAAGTCGGCAACGGGATGCGGGTGCTGGTGACCGAGATGGCCGGTCGCGCCAGCCTGGAGCTCAAGGGCGCCGAACTCGGCCTGGAACTCTCGTCGGAGGCCGTCGGGGGAGCGGTGCGGCAGGTCAAGGAGCTCGAAGCGCGAGGCTGGTCCTTCGAAGCGGCCGACGCCTCGCTGGAGTTGTTGCTGCGCCGGGAGATGACGGGTTCCGATCTCGAAACACCGTTCGAGCTCGAGTCGTACCGGGTGATGCTCGATCACCGCGACGACGGCGAGGTCGTCTCGGAGGCGACCGTGCGGGTCAGCGTGTCGAGGGAGCGGGTGATCGCCACGGCGGAGGGCAACGGTCCCGTCAACGCCCTCGACGCCGCGCTGCGCAAGGCACTCGTGCCGCACTTGCCGTGGCTGGAGTCGGTGGAGCTGACCGACTACAAGGTCCGCATCCTCGTCGACGAACCCGGCACGGACGCCGTCACCCGGGTGCTGGTGGAGTCCCGCGACGGCGAGCACGAGTGGACCACCGTGGGTGTGCACGCGAACATCGTGGAGGCCAGCTGGCTCGCGCTCTGCGACGCGCTGATCTACAAGGCCTGCGCCACGATGTGACGGCACCCTCCCGCCAACCCGGAATGCGGTGGCGGGTTCCGGTGTCCGAGTATGTTGGGCGCGGGTTCCCACCACCCGTCCACATCAGATTTCTTGCGGAGGTTGTCTTGCGTTTGGCTCGTGTGGCCCACTCGGACGGAGTGTCGTTCGTGGCGTTGGAGCCGGATCCGGCGGCGCCGCGCGAGAAGATCGTGGCGGTCGAGATCGACCAGCACCCGTTCGGCTCGCCCACCTACACCGGCCGGAAGTGGCCGATGGCCGACGTGCGGCTGCTGGCGCCGATCCTGCCGAGCAAGGTGATCTGCGTGGGCAAGAACTACGTGGAGCACGCGCGCGAGATGGGTGGTGAGGCGCCCGAGAACCCGCTGATCTTCATGAAGCCCTCGACTTCGGTGGTCGGCCCCAACTCGCCGATCAAGCTGCCGCCGAACTCCGAGCGGGTGGACTTCGAGGGCGAGCTCGCGGCGATCATCGGCCAGCCGTGCAAGGACGTCCCGGAGGCCCGCGGCACCGAGGTGCTGCTGGGCTACACCATCGCCAACGACGTCACCGCGCGCGACCAGCAGAAGGCCGACGGGCAGTGGACCCGCGCCAAGGGCTACGACACGTTCTGCCCGCTGGGGCCGTGGATCGACACCGAGATCGACCCGTCGGACCTGTCCATCCGCACCGACCTGGACGGTGAGGTTAAGCAGGACGGCCGCACCTCGCAGCTGGTGCACGGCGTCGGCGGCCTGGTCTCGTGGGTGTCGCGGATCATGACGCTGCTGCCCGGCGACGTCATCCTCACCGGCACGCCGGCGGGCGTCGGCCCGATGACCGACGGCCAGAAGGTCACGGTCTCCATCGACGGCCTCGGCGCCCTCACCAACCCGGTCCAGAACGCCTGACCCACGCGATCGGCCGGGGTGGTGTCAATTTCTTAAGTATTTGAGGCTCACCCGGGTGACGTTCAGATACTTAAGAAATTGACACCACCCTGGCGGAGCGGGTTACCGGCGGGCGGCCTTTGGGGGGTGCTCTCGGACGGCGCCGAAGGCGAGTAGGTAGGGCGGGACTCGGCGGAGGAACGGCAGCCGCGAGATCAGGCGGATCGGCAGCGGAAGCTTCGCCGAGTCGCCGAGGTCGATCTCGCCGCGGAGGGCGGGCCCCACCACGTTGTCGTGGATGATGCGCTGGAAGCCCTGGATCAGCACCGTGGTGAGCCAGCGGCGACGCTGGACGGCCGCCACGTGCCTGAGCCGCAGCCGCCCCTCGCGCAGCGGTCCCGCGAGGTGGCGCGCCGTCGCGACCGCGTCCTGGACCGCGAGGTTGATCCCGATCCCGCCGACCGGTGACATCGCGTGCGCGGCGTCGCCGATGCACAGCAGGCCGGGCACGTGCCACTTGCGCAGCCGGTCCAGGGTCACGTGCAGCAGCTTGACGTCGTCCCACGAGCGCACCAGCTCGCGGTCGCCCAGCCACGGGATCTCCTGCTTGAGCTGCGCGTTGAAGTCCTCGATCGGTCCCGACCGGCCTTCGGAGTCGGAGCCCTTGTGGATGATCGAGGCGACCTGGAAGTAGTCGCGCCGGTCGATGAGCACCTGGAAGGCGCGCTTGCGCAGCATCCCGACCAGCCCTTCCGGGTCCTCGGGCTGCCGGGGCAGCCGGAACCAGCGGACGTCCATCGGCGTCGGGAAGTCCTGCAGCCCGAGTTCCGGCAGCTCGCGCGCGAACGACTTGCGGCCGTCGCAGGCCACGGTGATGGTGGCGCGCAGTTCGCCGGTCTCGCCGGTGGCGGTTCGGTAGTGCACGCCGCGAACCCGTCCGCCCTCCCGGATCAGCTCGGTGGCCTCGGTGTTCATCCGCAGCGCGAACCCCGGCTCGGACTTGCCCTCCTCGGCGAGCATGTCCAGCAGGTCCCACTGCGGAACCATCGCGATGTAGTTGCGCTTGATGGGCAGCAGGCTGAAGTCGCCGACCGTGAACAGGTCCCCGTCGGGGCCGAGGGGCAGCTGGATCTTGTTGATCCGGCTCTGCGGGATCTGCTCGAAGCGATCGGCGAGCCCGATCTCGTCGAGCAGCTGCAGGGTCGTGGGGTGGACGGTGTCGCCGCGGAAGTCGCGGAGGAAGTCGCCGTGCTTCTCCAGGACGGTGACCTCGACTCCGGACCGGGCCAGCAGCAGTCCGAGCACCATGCCGGCCGGTCCGCCGCCGACGATGCAGCAGGTGGTGCGCTCCATCGCGTTCCTCCCAGGGTTTTCAACGACTGTTGAATAAATTCAGCATGCACCTACCGGGTGCGGCCGTCAAGCGCACGCGAGCAGTGGCTACGCTGAATCCGTTATGAGCACGCCAGAAGCCAGCACAGACGCAGCCAAGGAAGAGGCGACCGGACAGGGGGCCGCGGGCCCGGTTCGTGCCCGGTTCTGCCCGTCGCCGACCGGAACCCCGCACGTCGGCCTGATCCGCACCGCCCTCTACAACTGGGTGTTCGCCCGGCACAACAAGGGCAAACTGGTGTTCCGCATCGAGGACACCGACGCCGCCCGGGACAGCGAGGAGTCCTACCAGGCGCTGCTCGACGCGCTGCGCTGGCTGGGCCTCGACTGGGACGAAGGTCCCGGAGTCGGCGGAGACCACGGCCCCTACCGGCAGAGCGAGCGGCGCGACATCTACGCGGATGTCGCCCAGCGCCTGCTCGCCGCCGGTGAGCTCTACGAGTCCTACTCCAGCCCGGACGAGGTCGAAGCCCGGCACAAGGCGGCCGGCCGCGACCCCAAGCTGGGTTACGACAACTTCGACCGCGACCTCACCGACGAGCAGCGCGAGGCCTTCAAGGCCGAAGGGCGCAAGCCCGTGCTGCGGCTGGTGATGCCCGCGCGCGACATCACCTTCACCGACCTGGTCCGAGGTGACATCACCTTCCCGGCGGGCAGCGTGCCCGACCCGGTGCTCGTGCGCGGCAACGGCGATGCGCTGTACACGCTCACCAACCCCGTCGACGACGCCCTCATGCGGATCACCCACGTGCTGCGGGGCGAAGACCTGCTGTCGTCCACGCCGCGCCAGATCGCGCTCTACGAAGCGCTGCAGCGCATCGGCGTCACCGACTTCACGCCCGCGTTCGGCCACCTGCCGTTCGTCATGGGCGAGGGCAACAAGAAGCTGTCCAAGCGAGACCCGCAGTCCAACCTGTTCCACCACCGCGACCGCGGGTTCCTGCCCGAAGGCCTGCTCAACTACCTCGCGCTGCTCGGCTGGTCGATCTCCGAGGACCGCGACGTGTTCACCCTCGACGAGATGGTCGAGGCCTTCGACATCGGCCGCGTCAGCTCCAACCCGGCGCGCTTCGACCAGAAGAAGGCCGACGCCATCAACTCCGCGCACCTGCGCGCCCTGGCACCCGACGACTTCGTCGAGCGCATCGTGCCCTACCTCGTCGACGGCGGGGTGCTGCCCGCGGAGCCCACCGAGTCGCAGCTGGAGACCGTGCGCGCCGCCGCGCCCCTCGTGCAGGAGCGGCTCATCGTGCTCTCCGACGCCGTCGGCATGATGGGCTTCCTGTTCGCGGGCGACGACTTCCAGCCCGAGGAGGCCTCCGCGCAGAAGGCGCTCGGCGACGACGCCCGGCCCGTGCTGGAAGCCGCGATCGGGTCCCTCGAAGCGCTGCCCGAGTGGACCACCGACGCCATCGAGGAAGCCCTCAAGGTCTCCGTCGTCGACGGACTCGGCATCAAGCCGCGCAAGGCCTTCGCGCCCGTCCGCGTCGCCATCACGGGGCGCACCGTGTCGCCGCCGCTGTACGAGTCGATGGAACTCCTCGGCCGCGAGGTCTCGCTCGCCAGGCTCCGCAAGGCGCTCGGCTGACCGGCACCGAGAGCAACTCCCACCACCCACGCCGCCGCGGCGCTCACCGGAGCGCCGCGGCGGCGTCGTTCTCCCACCTGCGCAATCGCCCCGGGGCGCGTTCGAGCCCAACTGCTAAGACGGAGCGGAAATCCGGTTTGGTTGCACAGTGTTCTCAGACCCACAGCAGACTTCACTAGGTTGGCAGAGTCGGACGCGGCGGGTGAACGCCTAGCCTCTCGGGGTGACATCCGCGGCTGACCTTTCGAAATCCCGCAATCCCGCCCAGATCAAGGCCGTCTGCCTCGACATCGACGACACCTTGCTGGACAGCCAGAGCGCGGCGCGCAGCTCCCTCAGAGAGCTCCTCGGGACCGACCGGGCCTGGCCCGTGTGGGAACGCACCACCGACCGGTACTACGCGCGGTTCGTCACCGGCCAGATGCCCTTCGACGTCATGTGCGTCGAACGCACCCGCGCCTTCTTCGCCGCCTTCGGCGAGCACATCGACTACGCGGAAGCGCGCAGCCGCGAAAACCAGCGCATGGACGCCATGCAGCGCGCCTGGGGACTGTTCGACGACGTCCTCGACAGCCTCGACTGGATGCGCGCCAGCGGACTCCGCCTCGCCGCCGTCACCAACGCCCCCAGCGCCTACCAGCGCAAGAAGCTCGCCGCCGTCGGCCTCGCCGACGCCTTCGACGCCGTGATCATCTCCGGCGAGATCGGCGTGGCCAAACCGGATCCGCGGATCTTCCACACCGCCTGCGACCACCTCGGCCTCCAGCCGCACGAAGTCGCCCACGTCGGAGACAGGCTCACCACCGACGCCCACGGCGCCGCTCGCGCCGGGCTCAGCGGCATCTGGCTCAACCGCGACCGGATCCCCGCGCCCCGCACCAGCGCCGAGGACGTCGTCCCCACCATCACGAGCCTCGACGAACTCCCCGAACTCCTCGTCACCGAGATCGCCGCACCCGACTTCGCCGATCTCGTCGCCCCGGTGCGCTGAACCAGGCCACCACCTGCGAGAACTCCAGAAGAGGGGGGTGCTGGGAAGGCCCCTCGCGCGGTGGTCTAATATATTCACCAACGCGGCGGACAGAAGTCCGGAAGCCGAACTCCGCACCGGAGATCGGAATTCGAGACAACTGGCCGTCAAGCACCATGGGGTATGGTGTAATCGGCAGCACGACTGATTCTGGTTCAGTTAGTCTAGGTTCGAGTCCTGGTACCCCAGCGAGCAGATCACCTCGGTGATCTCTCACGCGGTCCCGTCGTCTAGCGGCCTAGGACGCCGCCCTCTCAAGGCGGTAGCGCGGGTTCAAATCCCGTCGGGACTACAGCGGTGGGAGCGGTATACCTACGTTGATGCGTAGGTGTACCGCTTTCGTCATTTTGTTGGGGGGGCGGACCCCCCATGCCCCCCACGGTGCGGTGGTCGCTCTGGGGAGTGCTCCTCTCTTCGGTTCTCGTTCCCGGCCTGGGCTCGTGACCAGCCTCTTCGGTTCTTGATTGGCTCGTCGGCTTCGCCGCCTCGGATGTTGCTCGCCGGCTTGCCGTCTTCTGTTTTGTTGGCTTGGTGTTGCTTCCTTGGGCCTTGTTCGGCTTTTGGTTGTTGGGTGGGGCTTCCTTTCTTCCATTGTGTTGTGGGGGTTCGTCTTCTTCTTTGTTGTTGGGGTCACTTCTGTTGGTGTCTTTGCTGGTTGTGGCGGTTCGGGGTGGGGGTGTTCTTGGGGGTTCTCGGGTGTTGTAGTCTTATCTCCGTTGCGCGGTCCCGTCGTCTAGCGGCCTAGGACGCCGCCCTCTCAAGGCGGTAGCGCGGGTTCAAATCCCGTCGGGACTACAACGCGAAGGCCCCGGACACGATGTCCGGGGCCTTCGTTTTTGCCCGTGTTAGAGCCTGTTCTGCAAGCCCTCGGCTGCCGCCAGCAGATCCGCCGCCCAGCGCGCGCCGGGCCTGCGGCCCATCCGGTCGATGGGGCCCGACACCGAGATCGCCGCGACCACACCGCCCTGGGAATCCCGCACCGGCGCCGACACGCTCGCCACACCCGCCTCGCGCTCCGCGACGCTCTGCGCCCAGCCCCGGCGCCGCACCTCCAGGAGAGTGCGCTCGCCGAACACCGCCTCGCCGAGCACCGCGCGCTGCGTCGCCGGATCCGCCCACGCGGCCAAGACCTTCGCCCCTGAGCCCGCCGTCATCGACAGCGCCGTCCCCACCGGGACCGTGTCCCGCAAACCGCTCGGCGGCTCCGCGGTCGCGATGCACAGGCGCTGCATGCCGTCCCGTCGGTAGAGTTGGACGCTCTCACCCGAGACGTCCCGGAGTTTGGGCAGCACCGTGGACGCCGCCTCCAGCAGCGGATCCACCGCGCCGCCGGCCAGCTCCGCCAACGCCGCGCCAGGGCGCCACCTGCCGTCCGAACCGCGACGCAGCAGGCGATGCGTCTCCAGGCCCACCGCCAAGCGGTGCGCCGTCGCCCGCGGCAGCCCCGTCCGGCTGCACAGTTCTGCCAGGCCGCAGGGCTCCTGGGCCACCGCCTGCAGTACGGCCACTGCCTTGTCCAACACTCCGATGCCGCTATGCTGTCCCACGTACCGATACTAACTTCTCGATATCTGGGAAGTCCACTCTGTGGGAGAGGCCCGCTCCTCCGCGGGCCTCGGCGCGCTCGACTGGGAGCAGTGATGGGAAAAACGCTCGCGGAGAAGGTGTGGGACGCGCACATCGTGCGCCAAGGTGAGGGGCACGAGCCCGACCTGCTCTACATCGATCTCCACCTGGTGCACGAAGTCACCAGCCCGCAGGCTTTCGAAGGGCTCCGGCTGGCCGGCCGCGAGGTGCGGCGCCCCGACCTGACGATCGCCACGGAAGACCACAACGTCCCGACCGTCGGCCTCGACCTGCCGATCGCCGACCCGGTGTCGCGGACCCAGGTCGAAACGCTGCGCAAGAACTGCGCGGAGTTCGGCGTCCGGCTGCACCCCATGGGTGATGCCGAGCAGGGCATCGTGCACGTCGTCGGGCCGCAGCTCGGCCTCACGCAGCCCGGCACGACCGTCGTCTGCGGCGACAGCCACACCTCCACGCACGGCGCGTTCGGCGCGCTGGCCTTCGGAATCGGCACGTCCGAGGTGGAGCACGTGCTGGCCACCCAGACGCTGCCGCTGCGGCCGTTCAAGACCATGGCCATCAACATCGAGGGATCGTTGCGCCCCGGTGTGACGAGCAAGGACGTCATCCTCGCCGTCATCGCCAAGATCGGCACCGGTGGCGGGCAGGGCTACGTGCTGGAGTACCGCGGCGAAGCGGTGCGCCAGCTGTCGATGGAAGCCCGCATGACCATCTGCAACATGTCGATCGAGGCCGGTGCGCGCGCGGGCATGATCGCGCCCGACGACACGACTTTCGAGTACCTGCGGGGCCGTCCGCACGCGCCGGAGGGCGCCGAGTGGGACGCCGCTGTCGAGTACTGGAAGACGCTGCGCACCGACTCCGACGCCACCTTCGACGAGGAAGTCACGCTCAGCGCCGACGAACTCACCCCGTTCGTCACCTGGGGCACCAACCCGGGTCAGGGCCTGCCGCTGGGCGAGAACGTGCCGGACCCGGAGGCCATCGTCGACGAGGGCGAGCGCTTCGCCGCGGAAAAGGCGTTGGCCTACATGGGCTTGACGGCGGGTATGCCGCTGCGCGAGGTGAGCGTGGACACCGTCTTCCTGGGGTCCTGCACCAACGGGCGGCTGGAGGACCTGCGGGCGGCCGCGGCCGTCATCGAGGGCCGCAAGGTCGCCGACAACACCAGGATGCTCGTGGTGCCCGGCTCGATGAAGGTGCGGCTGCAGGCCGAGAGCGAAGGGCTCAACGAGGTTTTCACCGCCGCCGGAGCGGAATGGCGTTCGGCCGGTTGTTCGATGTGCCTGGGCATGAACCCGGACCAGCTGGACCCGGGCGAGCGCAGCGCCTCGACCTCCAACCGCAACTTCGAGGGCAGGCAGGGCAAGGGTGGCCGGACCCACCTGGTTTCGCCTCTGGTGGCCGCGGCCACGGCGGTGCGCGGAACGCTCTCCTCGCCCGAAGACCTCGACTGAGCAGCTGATTCATCAGGGTCCCGCGCGATGTCGCGGGTGCCCGAACCGCACCTCCCGAGCTTTCACTCACCAGGAGCAACGATGGAACCGTTCAAGACGCACACCGGGATCGGAGTCCCGCTGCGCCGGTCCAACGTGGACACCGACCAGATCATCCCCGCCGTGTACCTCAAGCGGGTTTCCCGCACGGGCTTCGAGGACGCGCTGTTCGCCGCGTGGCGCGGGGACGAGGACTTCATCCTCAATCAGGAACCCTTCTCGTCCGGCAGCGTGCTGGTCGCCGGCCCCGACTTCGGCACCGGATCCTCCCGCGAGCACGCGGTGTGGGCGCTGAAGGACTACGGCTTCCGAGTGGTCATCTCGAGCCGGTTCGCCGATATCTTCCGCGGCAATTCCGGCAAGCAGGGCTTGCTGGCGGCGCAGTGCGAGCAGTCCGATGTGGAGCTGCTCTGGAAGCTGCTGGAGAACGAGCCGGGTACCGCTGTCACGGTGGATCTTCAGGAACTGACCGTCCAAGCCAAGGACCTCACGGTGCCCTTCAGCATCGACGACTACACCCGCTGGCGGCTGCTGGAAGGCCTTGACGACATCGGTTTGACGCTGCGCCACGCCGAGACGATCGACACTTTTGAGCGTGGGCGCCCGAGTTTCAAGCCCGCCACGCTGCCTGCTCGCAAGGGCTGATCAGCACCCCGGAGCTGGGCGGGTTTTTCCTTTCACAGCAGGAAAAACCCGCCCGGACCGGACAACTCAACCAGTTGCTCCCAGCACTGCGCGGACCCCGTTGCCCGGACTCGAATGCCCGCGCCCCAACGAAAAAATGGGGCGTGGCGAATGGCATTTGTAGTTCCGGGGCTTTACCGTTGACATTGAGTCGGCCCAACGGGGCCGTTGTTGTGTCCTGGGAGGGACTGAAGTGAACAAGGCCCAACTGATCGAGGCTCTGGCAGAACGCCTCGGAGACAAGAAGACCGCCAGCCAGGCCGTTGAAGACGTCGTCGACATCATCGTTCGCAACGTCAACAAAGGCGAGAAGGTCAACATCACCGGTTTTGGCGTTTTCGAGAAGCGCGCTCGTGCGGCGCGCGTCGCTCGAAACCCGCGCACCGGTGAGAGCGTGAAGGTCAAGAAGACCAACGTTCCCGCGTTCCGCGCCGGCACCCAGTTCAAGGAAGTCGTGGGCGGCCAGCGGAAGCTCCCGCGCTCGACCACCTCCGGCAAGGCGGCCACCACGCGCGGCGTGACCACGCGCACCGCTTCGGCGAGCAAGACCACCACCGCTCGCAAGCCCACCACCACGCGTGCCGCGGCCACCAAGACCGCCAGCCGCACCACGGCCAAGGCCTCCACCGCCAAGGCTTCGACCGCCAAGTCGACCAAGGCGAGCACCGCCAAGGCCACGACCAAGGCGGCGCCGAAGCGGGCGACCACCAAGGCCAGCACGACCAAGTCGGCCCCGGCCAAGGCGTCGACCACCAAGCGTGCGAGCACCGCCAAGGCCACGACCAAGGCGGCGCCGAAGTCCACCGCCAAGACGACGACTCGTCCGGCCGCCAAGAAGGCCACGACGACCCGCAAGTCCACCAAGAAGTGATCGCTCGCTTCGACTGCGAGCTCCAGTGGGCCGAGCGGGCGGAGGCATAGCCCCTCCTCGGGGCATGCCTCCGCCCGCTCACAGCTCGTGAGGAAGGCGAAAACCCGCCGCGCCGCGGGCGGCGGGTCGCTTCCTCCTCCAGCGTTGTCGCGCGTGAAGGGCTCCAGATGCCCGTGTAGCGCCGGAACCAGCCCGGCGGGCCTTCCCCCGCCGAGGCGTCTGCAGCAGCCCTGTGCGGTGCGATCAGCGCCCAGGAGGGGTTCTTCGCGCTCCCGCCAGGGGATCTGGCAGGTAATCGGCGGCCGCCAGGCGCAGGTCTGGTTCCCGCTCGCCCTCCGCGCCCTCCGCCGGCCGGAAGGACAGCGTCCACACGCTTCCCTTGCGCGACGCCACCTCGTCGAGCGCCAGGCCGGCCGAATCCGCCAGCCGCGTCACCAGATCCGGGATGACGCCTCCCTGGCTGGACACCAGGCTCGTGCCGCCTTCGGCCGCCACTCCCAGCAGTGCGCGCACGCCCGCCTGCGGATCGGCTGAATAGACCTCTTCGGAGAACTGCGGTTCGCTCACGATGGCGATTCCGCGCTCCGCGGCCACCGGGGCCACGGTTTGTTCGCAGCGCACGCGCGGAGCCGAATAGATCCGGGAAGGCGCGAACAACGGCAACAGGGAATGCAATGCGTCGCGTTGTTTGCGGCCCGCTCGGCTCAGCGGGCGCAGAGCGTCATCTCCGGACCATTCGGATCGTTTGCCCGCTTTTGCGTGCCTCACCAGCAATACGGTCGCCGTTTCGGCCCGGGACTCGTCGAATGCGTCGAGGACTCGCGCGTCGTGCGGATAGCTCAACTCGGCGCGCGCCTGCTCCAGCGGCAACCAGCGGAGTGCGTCCACTTCGTCATTGGGCGTGAACTCGCCTTCCCGCAGGCGTGCGGAGAAGTAATCGACGATCTTCGGCGCCGCCCCGCCCGCACGCGTGGGAACCGCGTAGCGCACCTGCGGGAGATGACGCCCGAGCGTGGCCGAGAAACCGGTCTCCTCGGCGACCTCGCGAACGGCCGCGTGCGCGGGGAGCTCGCCGGGATCCAGCTTTCCCTTGGGCAGGGACCAATCGTCGTAGCGGGGTCGGTGCACGAGGGCCACTTCCGGCCCGCGCGCACCAGGCCGCCACAGCACCGCGCCCGCAGCGCGCACGAGCGCGGGCACCTCGACGGCTTCGGCAACCGGGATGTCGTCGGTCACGCTTACTTCCTCATCGTGCCTGTGAACGTGGTGTTTCCGGGCGGCGAAGGCGCCACCTCACCCGGGCAGCCTGCACCGCCGCCGAGCGCGAGCCGTGCATTGCCGAT
Source organism: Saccharopolyspora tripterygii (assembly GCF_054778355.1). NCBI lineage: Bacteria > Bacillati > Actinomycetota > Actinomycetes > Pseudonocardiales > Pseudonocardiaceae > Saccharopolyspora > Saccharopolyspora tripterygii. The sequence goes on from NZ_BAAGZP010000022.1 coordinate 47,318, forward strand.
CCCGAGGAGTGGCGTCCTCCCACCGTCCGAGCCTCGCTAGGAGACCTTCGCGCCGTGACCGGACAGCATCTCGGTCTGGTGGTCCCGGACCTGCTCACCGCTGCGCGGCGAGGCTTCCCAGTCTCCCTTGGGGTTGAGCACCCAGCAGCGCGTCGACGGGTGCAGCGCGGAGTCCATCATCGCGTCCATCTGGCCGGTCAGCTTCGGGTCCGTGACGCGCACCTGGGTTTCGATGCGGCGGTCCAGGTTGCGGTGCATCATGTCGGCGCTGCCCAGCCAGTGCTCGTCGATGCCGACGAAGTGGAACACCCGCGAGTGCTCCAGGAAACGCCCGAGGATCGACCGGACCTCGATGTTCTCGCTGAGCCCGTCTGCGCCCGCCTTGAGGGCGCAGATGCCGCGCACCACGACCTGCACCGGCACACCGGCCAGCGAGGCGCGGTAGAGGGAGTCGATGATCTGCTCGTCGACCAGCGAGTTCACCTTCATCCGGACACCGCAGCTCAAACCCTGCCGGGCGCGCTCGATCTCGGCTTCGACCCGTTCGACGATCCCGTTGCGGATGCCCTGCGGGGACACCAGGATGCGCCGGTAGTCGCCGTGCCTGGCGTACCCGGTGAGCACGTTGAACAGGTCGGTGAGGTCGGCGCCGATCTCCGGGGATGCCGTCAGCAGGCCCAGGTCCTCGTAGATCCGGGCCGTCTTGGGGTTGTAGTTGCCGGTGCCCAGGTGGCAGTAGCGGCGGATCGTCGAACCCTCCTGGCGCACCACGAGGGACGTCTTGCAGTGCGTCTTCAGGCCGACGAGGCCGTAGACGACGTGCACGCCCGCGCGCTCCAGGGTGCGCGCCCACTGGATGTTGGCCTGCTCGTCGAAACGGGCCTTGAGCTCCACCAGCGCCACGACCTGCTTGCCCGCCTCGGCGGCGTCGATGAGGGCGTTGACGATCGGCGAGTCACCCGAGGTGCGGTACAGCGTCTGCTTGATGGCCAGCACGTGCGGGTCTTCCGCTGCCTGCTCGATGAAGCGCTGCACCGACGTGGAGAACGAGTCGTAGGGGTGGTGCACCAGAACGTCGCCCTCGCGCAGCGTGGAGAAGATGCTCTTGGGCGTCTGCCCCTCGGCGAAGGCCGGGTGGGTGGCGGGCACGAACGGCGAGGGCTTGAGGTCCGGCCGCTGCAGCTTGTCGAGCTGGAACAGGCACGACAGGTCCAGGAGCCCCTTGACCTCCACCACGTCGTGCTGGTCGACCTCCAGCTCGCGCAGCAGGAGTTCGAGCATGTTCTCGCTCATGGTGTCGGTGACTTCCAGCCGCACCGGGGGTCCGAAGCGGCGGCGCGCGAGTTCCCGCTCCATGGCCTGCAGGAGGTCTTCGTCGCGGTCCTCCTCGACCTCCAGGTCGGCGTTGCGGGTGACGCGGAAGATGTGGTGCTCGGAGACCCGCATCCCCGGGAACAGCTTGTCCAGGTGCGCGGCGATGAGCTCTTCGAGCGGCAGGAAGGTGGCCAGCTCGTTCTCCCGGTCGGCCTCCACCCGGATCAGCCGGGGCACGTTGTCCGGGACCTTCACGCGGGCGAAGCGCCGCAACCCGGCGTCCGGGTCGGTGACCGTGACGGCGAGGTTCAGCGAAAGCCCGGAGATGTAGGGGAAGGGGTGCGCCGGGTCGACGGCGAGCGGTGTGAGGACCGGGAAGATGTGGTCCTCGAAGTAGCGGGTGAGCTTGCCCTGGTCGGCCGAGCCGAGGTCGTCCCACTCCATGATGCGGATGCCGCTGGCGTCCAGCTCCGGCAGCAGCTCGTCCACGAAGACCCGGCCGAGCTTCTCCGTCAGGTCCTGGTTGCGCGCGGCTATGCGCACCAGCTGCTCGTGCGGGGTGAGCCCGTCGGCGCTGCGCACCGACAACCCGGTCTCCTCGCGGCGCTTCAACCCGGCGACGCGGACCATGTAGAACTCGTCGAGGTTGGACGCGAAGATCGCCATGAACTTCGCGCGCTCCAGCACCGGCTGCGACTTGTCCTCGGCGAAGGCCAGCACGCGCGCGTTGAAGTCGAGCCAGGACAGCTCCCGGTTGAGGTACCGGTCCTCGGGCAGGTCCGTCGTCGCGGCCGCCCGCGTCACCGCCGGCGGCGCGGAGGGGACCCGCGCACCGCCGTTGACCTGAGCGGACTCGTCCGGCTTCGCGCTTGCCGCGGTGCGAGGCGCGGGACGCGGTGTGCGGCTCGTGGCCTTGCCCTTGGACGAGGTGCGCTTGGCGGGCCGCTTCGGCGACCGGTCGCTGTTGGTGCTCACGCTGCCATTGTCGCTCAGAAAACGGTTCCAGATCGACCGCTGAGGCCGTTCATCTGATGTTCGTCCGAGCACACGGGCACCGTCCGCGACGTGCGCAGGGGAACCTTCCTGCCACTCGCGCTCCCGGGTGGAGGCTGCCCGGCGGGTCGCGAGGAAGGGACCCTTCGGCGCCATCGGAGCCGGACGTGCGGGTGGGAACCTTCCGCTCACTCGCCCGGGTTGAGGCGGGCAGCGGTGCGCGGGCCGAGGCCGGCCGCCTCCGCTGCTGTCAGGTCCTCTTCGGTGTCGACGTCGCGTCGCACGGACTCCCACGGGCCGAGCAGCGCTTTCGCGCCCGACTCGGAGTGCGCGAGGGCGGAGCCCGGGCCGAATCGCGGCTCCAGCGGCTGGTGCGGGTCGGCCAGCAGCAGCGTGGTGCCGTCGCCGCGCAAGTCCGGGCAGTACGAGCGGTCGGTTCCGGCCGAGCGCAGCGCCCACCCGAGTTCGCCCGAGCGCAGCGCGGGCAGGTCCGCCTGCAGGGCTCCCACGCGCGCCGCGCCCCGGGAGCGCAGCACCTCGTCGCCGTGCCGCAACGCCGCGTTGAGCCCGTCGGCCGGATCGTCGGGCAGGACCTCGACGCCGAGCTCGGCGAAGGCCTCGGTCAGCTCGGGATCGGAGGAGACCACCAGCACGCCCGCGACCCCGCGGGCCGCGCGGGCGGCGGCCACCGTGTCCAGCGCCATCGCGGTGACCAGCTCGACGTGCCCGGTCACGCCGCGGCCGGCCAGCAGCCGGGACTTGGCCAGCGCCAGCGGTTTGAGCGGTACCAGCAGCTGCACCCCGGCGTTCTCGGGCGTGTTCTCAGTGGTCACGGGAACCATCTTGCGTCAACATCCGCCGATGCGGTGGAGGGCTTCCCAACTGCCGCCTGGTTGATGAGGCTGTGCCCGGGGCCGGGTACTTTGACTGGCGCTCGAGACCTTGAGGAGTAGTCGTGGCCGAACCGAGAAGCCTCCGGCGGCAGCGGAGGAAAACCACCGAGAAGGCACGCGGAATGGGCGTCGTCTGGCTGGGACTGGCCCGCTGGGTGTTCTACCCGCTGACGCACCTGCTGGCGCACGTTCGCGTGCGCGGGGCGCACAACATCCCCGCCGAAGGCAGCGCGCTGCTCGTGCTCAACCACGTCTCCCACCTCGACCCGATCTTCGACGCGGTCACCGTCCACCGCACCGCCCGGGTCCCGCGGTTCATGGCCAAGAACAGCCTGTGGGACCTCCCGCTGGTCCGCAACGTCCTGGTCGGCGTCGAGCAGATCCCGGTCTACCGGGGCACGGCGGACGCGCAGAAGAGCCTGCGCGAGGCGCACTCGGGTCTGGAGCGCGGCAAGGTCCTGGTGATCTACCCGGACGGCACCATCACCAAGGACCCGGACGGATGGCCGATGACGCCGAAGGCCGGCGTGGCCCGGCTGGCGCTGGCCAACGACATCCCCGTCATCCCCGCGGCCCGCTACGGCACCCGCGAGATCTACGACCACTACAACAAGAAGTTCCGGCCCTTCCCGCGCAAGACCGTCAACTACGTCATCGGCGAGCCGCTGGACCTGTCGGCCTACCGGGGTGCCGAACCCGACGTGGAGACGATCCGCGAGGTCGCGAACCTGGCGATGACCCGGGTGCGCGAACTGCTCGGCGAGATCCGCGAGGAGCAGCCGCCCACCGAGTTCTACGCTCCCGGCCGGAAGAACAAGGGGACCAATGGCGCAGCCTGAGCGGATCGCGGTGCTGGGCGCCGGTTCCTGGGGGACGACGTTCGCGAAGGTGCTCGCCGACGCGGGCAACGACGTCTGCTTGTGGGCACGGCGCACTCAGGTTGCGGCCGAGATCAACGAAACCCGCTGCAACGACTCCTACCTGCCCGGCATCGCGCTGCCCGAGCGGTTGCGCGCCACCGACGACGCGGCGGAAGCGGTGCACGCCGCGGAGTTCGTGGTGCTGGCGGTGCCAAGCCAGACGCTGCGGGAGAACCTGGCCGGGTGGCAGCCGCTGCTGCCCCCGGACGTGACGCTGGTGAGCCTGGCCAAGGGCGTCGAGCTGAGCACCCTCAAGCGGATGAGCCAGGTCGTCGGTGAGGTCGCGGACGTGCCGATGGACCGGGTCGCGGTCGTGTCCGGACCGAACCTGGCCAAGGAGATCGCGGCCGGGCAGCCCACCGCGACCGTGGTCGCCTGCGCGGACGCGGATCGCGCGGTGGCGCTGCAGAAGGCGTGCTTCACGCCGTACTTCCGGCCCTACACCAACACCGATCTGGTGGGAATCGAGATCTCCGGCGCCTGCAAGAACGTCATCGCGCTGGCGTGCGGCATCGCCGCGGGCCTGGGGTTCGGGCACAACACGATGTCCTCGCTGATCACGCGGGGTCTCGCGGAGACGACGCGGCTCGGCGTGGCGCTGGGGGCCGATCCGATGACCTTCGCCGGGCTGGCGGGCCTGGGCGACCTGGTGGCGACCTGCGCGTCGCCGCTGTCGCGGAACCGGACCTTCGGCGAGCGGCTGGGCAGGGGCGAGACGCTGGCAGAAGCGCAGGACGCCGCCCACGGCCAGGTGTCGGAGGGCGTGAAATCATGCTCGTCGATCCGCCAGCTGGCCGAGCGTCACGGCGTGGAGATGCCCATCACCGACGTGGTGCACCGGGTGTGCCACGAGGGACTGCAGCCGGGGCCGGCCGCGGCGGAGTTGTTGGGGCGCGAGCGCAAAGCGGAGTGATCCGCTCGCCGCTCGCGTCGATGAGCGCGGGAGCGAGCACAGTGGATCTTGGGGATTTCGGCGACGGAACGCGCGTGGTGCACGGCGGGCACCCCGAACCCGAGGCGGGCACCCCGTTGCTGCCCGGACCGGTGTTCGCGGCGCCCTACCACCTGGGCGAGTCCGGTCCCAGCGGTGATTTCTACGGCCGCGCGGGAAATCCGACCTGGCGCGCGCTGGAATCGGCGATCGGCGAGCTCGACGGCGGGCACTGCGTGCTGCTGCCCTCGGGGATGGCGGCGACCAGCGCGGTGCTGCGCGCGGTGCTGCGTGCCGGGGACAAGCTGGTGCTGCCCTCGGACGGCTACTACGCGACGCGTCAGTTCGTCAGCGACGAGCTGACCGAACTCGCCCTCGACGTTCGCGAGATCCCCACTCCCGGCCCGTGGACCGACGACGTCTTCGACGGCGCCCGGCTGGTCCTGCTGGAAACCCCCTCCAACCCGGGCGGCGACGTGTGCGACATCGCCGCGCTGGCGGAGCGCGCGCACGCGGCCGGAGCGCTGGTGGCGGTCGACAACACCACCGCGACGCCGCTGGGGCAGCGCCCGCTGGAGCTGGGCGCGGACATCGTCCTCGCCAGCGACACCAAGGCCCTCTCCGGGCACAGCGACATCCTGCTCGGGCACGTGTCGGTCCGCGACGAGGAGCTGGCGAACCGCCTGATACGCGCGAGGTCGCTGTCCGGCGCGATCCCGGGTCCTTTCGAGACGTGGCTGGCGCACCGCAGCATGGGAACCCTCGACCTGCGGTTGTCGCGGCAGGCGGAGAACGCCGCCGCCCTGGTCGAGGTCTTGGCCGGCCACCCCGCGGTGAGCGGTCTGCGCTGGCCCGGGCGCGCCGGGGACCCCTCGCACGAGGTGGCCGGCAGGCAGATGCGCCGGTTCGGCGGGGTGTTCTGCTTCGAGCTCACCGACGCCGACGCCGTGGCGGCCTTCATCGCCCGGAGCCGCTTGGTCGTAGCGGCCACCAGCTTCGGCGGGTTGCACAGCACCGCCGACCGCCGGGCCCAGTGGGGCGATCCGGTCCCCGAAGGCTTCGTCCGCTTCTCGGCGGGCTGCGAAACCCCCGAGGACCTGGTCGACGACGTCCTCCGAGCCCTCGCCTGAGCCCGGCGCTCCAGCGGATCCCGCCCATCTCACCCCAACGAGTGTGAGCTGGGTCCCGAGTCGTGGGCGTGACGCCGCGCGGTGGTTGACGGCGTCGTGGGGGACTGGTTCAGTTCGTGTCGTGTTGAAGCGCGCGTTCACCGGCCGACGGGGTCACATCGACCTGCACCGCGTCGCCAGCGCGCTCTGTTCGTGTTCTTCGTGTTGATCGGTCTCAGCCACTTCCCGGGTTGATCGCGGCGTCCTTGCGCGTCTGCGCCCCGGGGTCCGTTCACGATCTCCGAAGGACTTCACCGTGTTCGCCGTTCCGCCCAACACCCTCGCCGCGCCTGCCGATCTGAGCATCGCGCACCCCGCGCGCATCGCCCGCGAGTTCGCCGCCGACCGCGCCTCCTGGGCGCACTTGCTGCGCTACGACGCCGATGAGCGCTGGGCCGGGCTGCTCGCCCGCACCGACGCCTACGAGGCGTGGCTGCTGAGCTGGCTGCCCGGCCAGCACACCGATCTGCACGACCACGGCGGTGCCACCGGCGCGTTCACCGTCGTGCAGGGGGATCTGACGGAGAGGGTCGCCAGGCAGGGGGATTCCGAGGTCCTGCACTCGCTGACCGCCGGTCAGTCCCGGGTCTTCGGTCCGCACTACGCCCACCAGGTCAGCAACCTGGGCGTGGACCCGGCCGTGACGATCCACGTCTACCGCCCGCAGCGCGCGAACCGCACCATCCGCGGCTGACCCTCAGGTGCGCCGCAGAACGTGTTCCGGCACGGGCAGTTCCGCGATCAGGTCGGTGGAGGGCACTGGCGTTCCCCAGGTCTGGTGCAGCGGTAGGACGCCGGCCCAGACCTCGTTGGCCTCGATGTCCTCCTCGTCGTCACCGGGGTCCCCTGCGCGGATCTTCACCGCTGCCTCGGTGAGGTCGAGCGCGAGGACGGCGGTCGCGGCGAGCTCCTTCTTGTTGGGCTGCCGCGCGTAGTCCCACGAGCCCGGTGCGAGCTGCTCGGTGACCAGCCGCAGCCCTTCCCAGCGCTCGTCCGGGTCCTCCACCTGCCGGACGCGCCCGTGGATCACCGCGGACCGGTAGTTGATCGAGTGGTGCATCATCGATCGCGAGTACACGATCCCGTCCACTCGCGTCACTGACACGCACACCTCATCGGCTTCCCGCAGGCTGCGCGCCCCGGTCGATCCGTGCAGGTAGAGCGTGTCGCCGCGGCGGCCGTAGCAGGTCGGCAGCACGAGCGGCGCGCCGTCGACGACCAGTGCCAGGTGGCAGATCAGCCCCGCGTCGAGGGTCGCGTGGAGGTCGGCGCGGTCGCTGCGCGCCCGCTTGGCGCTGCGGCGGACGGTGGAGCGGTCGGTGGGGGAGAGCTGCGTAGTCACGTCATCAGGATCACCCGAAGAAGTGGCATCATAGAAGTGCCAATCAGGGAGAATTCTGAAATGCCACATGACGTGCCCGCGGCCAGCTCCCCGCTGCTGGAACTGGCCATCGACCTGCATCGGGACGCCGATCTTCCGCTCGCGGTGCAACTCGCCGACGCGCTGCGGCACGCGGCCACGATCGGTCAGCTGCGCGGTGGCGACCGGTTGCCCTCCACGCGGGCGCTCGCCCGGCACCTCGCCATCAGCCGCACGGTGACCGCCGCCGCCTACGAGCAGCTGCACGCCGAGGGCTGGATCGTCGGTCGCCGCGGATCGGGCACCTACGTCACCACCAGCCCGCCGGGCGCGCGCAGCGACGCGGTGCTGCCGCCCGTCCTGGAACCCCGGCGCAACCAGCGCCCGATGATCGTCCTCGTCCCCGGAGTCCCGTGGGCCGACGGCATCGACCGCGCCACCTGGCGCCGGGCGTGGCGCGCGGCCGCCGATTCCGGGCCCGACCTGCGCCACGAGAGGGCCGGACTGCTCAGCTACCGGGAAGCGGTCGTGGAACACCTGCTGCGGCACCGCGGTCTGGTCATCGGCGGCTGGACGGCCGAGAACGTGCTGGCCACCGGCGGAACCAGCACCGCGCTCGGCGAGATCGCCGCCGCCGTGCTGCCGCGCGGAGCGAAGGTCGCCGTCGAGGAGCCCGGCTACCAGCGCGCGGTGGGTGCGCTGAAAGCGGCCGGGATCCAGGTCGTTCCCGCACCCGTCGACCACTCCGGTCTCATCGTCGACGAGGTGCCGAGCGGGGTCGCGGCCGTCTACTGCTCACCCGCGCACCAGTTCCCGATCGGCGGGAGGCTTCCGGCCGAGCGGCGGATCGCTCTCATCGAACGCGCCCGCGACGAGGGATGGCTCATCGTCGAGGACGACTACGACGGCGAACTCCGCTACGACGTCGCCCCGCTGCCGGTGCTGGCCTCGATGGCCCCCGACGTCGTGGTGCACCTCGGCACCACCAGCAAGATCCTGACCCCGACGCTCGGCGTGGGCTGGATGCTGGCCGCCGAGAAGATCACCACCGCGGTGCAGCGGCACCGGCACAGCGTCGGTGCGAGCCCTGCGCCCGCCGGGCAACGCGTTCTGGTGGAGATCGCCCGCCACGGAGATCTCGGCAGGCACCTGCGCAGGCTCCGCAGGGAGCTCTCGCAGCGCCGCGCGATCGTCGTCGAACGCCTGCGGGACGAGGGGCTGGAGGTCTTCGGCGATCGCGCGGGCGCCCACGTCGTGCTGCCGCTGCCCGATGGCGCAACGGAGCAGCGCGTCCTCGACGACGCCGCGGAGGAGGGAATCGTCCTGGACGGGTTGCGGCGTCACCACGACGGTCCGCAGCGGTGGCACGGACTCGCCCTCGGCTACGCCGCCTGCACCCGCGACGAGCTCGAATCCGCGCTGCCCGTGGTGGCGAGGTTGTGCGGAAAAACCCAGGGGTGACATCCGATACCGCATCGTGTCGCCGGCGGAAGGCCTTCGTAAAACGAGGTGAGCGGGGCCGGGGTATGGTCCGGCGCATGACTTCGCGCAAGACCCGGGTGGCCGTCGTCTTCGGCGGGCGCAGCACCGAGCACGGCATCTCCTGCGTGTCCGGCGGTAGCGTGCTCGCTCACCTGGACCAGGACCGTTTCGAGATCGTGCCGGTGGGCATCACCCAGGAAGGCGCCTGGATGCTCGGCACCGATGATCCGAAGCAGCTGGAGATCCGGGACCGCAAGGAACCCGAGGTCGCCGCCGGCACCGCGCTCGCCCTGCCGGGCGACCCGACGCGCCAGGAGCTGGTGCTGCTGGACCCGGAGCGGGGTGGCGAGGTCCTCTCCGGCGTCGACGTCGTGTTCCCGGTGCTGCACGGCGCCTTCGGCGAGGACGGCACCATCCAGGGCCTGCTCGAGATGGCAGACGTGCCCTACGTGGGACCGGGCGTGCTCTCCAGCGCGGTGTCGATGGACAAGGAGTACACCAAGAAGCTGCTCGCGGCCGAGGGCATCGAGGTCGGCACCTACGAGGTCTTGCGGCGCGGTCAGGAAACGCTGAGCGACGCCCAGTGCGAGCGGCTCGACCTCCCGGTGTTCGTCAAGCCCGCGCGCGCCGGATCATCGCTGGGGATCACGAAGGTCACCGACTGGGCCGACCTGGACGCCGCGATCGCCGAAGCCCGCATCACCGACCCGAAGGTCATCATCGAGACCGGCGTGGTTGGCCGCGAGATCGAGTGCGGCGTGCTGGAGTTCCCCGACGGTCGCGTCGAGGCGTCCCAGCCCGCGGAGTTGCGCGTCACGGGCGAGACCGACTGGTACGACTACGAGTCGAAGTACCTCGACGACGTGACCGAGTTCGACCTGCCCGCCAAGATCAGCGACGAGCACACGACCCAGCTGCGGGACATGGCGGTGCGCGCCTTCGCCGCGCTGGAGTGCCAGGGCCTCGCGCGGGTCGACTTCTTCCTGTCCGACCAGGGCCGGCTGATCATCAACGAGGTCAACACGATGCCGGGCTTCACCCCGATCTCGCTGTACCCGCGGATGTGGGCGCACAGCGGCCTCGACTACCCGACGCTGCTGACCACGCTCGTCGACACGGCCATCGCCCGGGGCACCGGCCTCCGCTGACCCGGAGGTCCCTCAGTTCCCGGTTCTTGGTCCAAGCCGAGGACACCCGGGAGGTTGGTCAGTGGGGTGGGGAAGTTTTCATGAAAACTTCCCCACCCCACTGACCACACATTTCGGACGCGAAGGGTCCCGGTTCGGACCAGAGTGTGGTGGCCGGGTGGTGGGTCACGGGAAGACGGGTTGTTTCGGGAGCTTCGCGCCGATCAGCTTCGAAAGATCTTGCAGCGGGCCCGTCCCCGTGTCGGCGGGGGCGCTCAGCGCCACGCGCACCGGCCGGTCGACGGCCAGCCACGACGAGTCGCCGCCCTGGTTGATCTCCAGCCAGCTGACCCCCGAGACGTCCATCAGCTGCGACGTCGGGGTCAGCTCAGCGGGCGCGTCGATGCCGCAGCGCACGGTGATCGGGTCGTGCTCCGCATCGCCCCACGCCACGGTCGCGGCGGGCGCCGGCTCGGCCAGCGCCCTGCGCGGCACCAGCGCTCCACCGACCGACAGCTGGGCGGGGAGCGCCGACATCACCGAGGCGCACTCGGCTGACTGCGCCCCCGGCGCGGGGATCGGAGCCGCCGCCAGCGGACCCGTGCGCCGGGCAGCCGCGGCGGCCTCGGCGTCCTCCCGCATCCGGTGCTCGCCGTACCAGCCGTAGACGCCGACGCCCGCCACTCCCACGGCCAGCAGCACGCCGAGCGCGATCGCGATGATCAACACCGGCTTGGGGACGCCGGAACTCTCCTGCTCAACCACGTTCCCCACTACAGCACCACGTGGGGAGCCGGGTGGAACAGGGGCACCTCAGAGGTGAACCACCGGACAGGTCAGCGTGCGGGTGATGCCCTCCACGTTCTGGATCTTGGCGACGACCATCTTGCCGAGGAGGTCGACGTTCTCGGCTTCCGCGCGCACGATGACGTCGTAGGGACCGGTGACGTCCTCGGCGCTGATGACGCCTGTGGAGCCCGCGATCTCGCCGGCGACGGCGGCCGCTTTGCCGACCTCGGTCTGGATGAGGATGTATGCCTGTACCACGGCGTGCCCCTTCGTCTGGCCCACGTGCTCGGGGTAGGAAACTGGCAGAAAGCTACCCCATCTGACCGAGCTGATGCTCAAGGAAGGAAGGTCCCAGTTGGGTCCTGACTCGTCCCAGGAACCACAGACCATTTCCCAGGTGGGTGAGTTCAATCTCATCGATCGAGTGACAGCTGGCCGCGAGCAGTCGCCGGGCACGTTGCTCGGCCCTGGTGACGACGCAGCGGTGCTCGCCGCTCCCGACGGTCGCGTGGTGGCCAGCACGGACGTGCTGGTCGAGCAGGTCCACTTCCGCTTCGACTGGTCGACGCCGCACCAGGTGGGCCGCAAGGCCGTCGCGGTCAACCTCTCCGACATCAACGCGATGGGCGCGGTGCCGACCGGTCTGCTGGTCGGCCTCGGCTGCCCGCCCGACACGCCCGCGTCCGTCGTCGACCAGCTCGCCGACGGCATGTGGGAGGAGGCTCAGCGGGTCGGCGTCGGGATCGTGGGTGGCGACATGGTGTCCGCGCCGGCCCTGACGGTCTCGATCACGGTCCTCGGCGACCTGCAGGGCAGGGCTCCGGTCACCCGCTCCGGCGCGCGCCCGGGCGACGTCGTCGCCGTGGCGGGAAGGCTCGGCTGGTCGGCGGCGGGGTTAGCCGTTCTCGGGCGCGGATTCCGCTCGCCGGTCGCGGTCGTGGGCGCCCACCGCGTGCCCGAGCCGCCCTACGGGGCAGGACCGCAGGCCGCCGTCGCGGGTGCCACGTCCATGGTGGACACCTCCGACGGGCTGCTGGCCGACCTCGGCCACATCGCCGCGGCCTCGCGCGTCGCCATCGACCTGCGCTCGGATCAGGTCGAGATCCCGCAGCGGCTCATCGAGGTCGCCTCCGCTCTCGGCGCCGACGCCCGGCACTGGGTCCTCACCGGCGGCGAGGACCAGGCCCTGATCGCGACCTTCCCCGCCAACCGTCCGGTGCCCCCGGACTTCCGCGAGATCGGCGTGGTCGCGGAGGGATCCGGGGTGACCATCGACGGTGCGGACTACGAAGGCCCCACCGGCTGGGAGCACTGGCGGTAACCGGTCGAAACACCGAACGCCCCCTGGCAGCTGCCAGGGGGCGTTCCTGCTTGTGTGGTGGGTTCCGGCAGGTCAGCTAGCCGGGGCCGCCGATGGAGCTTCCTGCATCAGCGGTTTCCTCGCAGTCTCCTTCATGAGCATGATCGGCACCAGGGCGACCAGTGCCGCGGCCATCAGGTAGAAGGCGGGGAAGTAGCTGTTGCCCGTGCTGCTCACGACCGCGTCGTTGATCAGCGGCGCCGTGCCGCCGAAGGCAGCGGTGGACAGGTTGTAGCCGACGGAGAAGGCCGCGTAGCGGACCTTCGTCGGGAACATCGCCGGCAGCGTCGACGCCAGTGGCCCGATCAGCTGCACGTGGCCGATCGCCAGCAGACCCAGACCGGCGATCGTCGTGAGCACCGTGCCCTGGCCGATCAGCCAGAACGCAGGCACCGGCAGCACCAGGAAGCAGATCGCCGCGGACAGGAACAGCGGCTTGCGGCCGATGCGGTCCGAGAGCGCGCCGATCGGCGTGATGATGATCATCATGAACAGGACCGTCAGCAACAGCGGGATCAGGACCTGGTGCTCCTGCCCGTCGGGCACGTGGAGCGTGTCCGAGAGGTAGGTCTCCATGTAGGTCAGGATCGTGTAGTTGGCGACGTTGATCAGGATGACGATGCCCATGAGGATCAGCAGCTGGCGCCACCACTCGCGGACCAGGTCCCGCAGCGGGGACTTGGCGACCTGGTGGGTGTTCTCCAGCTGCTTGAACGCCGGGGTGTCCTCCAGCTTGGACCGCAGGTACAGACCGACGCCGCCGAGCGGACCGGCGATCAGGAACGGGATGCGCCAGCCCCAGGTCTCCATGGCGGTGCTGTCCAGCGTCAGGATCAGGATGGTCGGCACCAGCGCGCCGAGGCCGAATCCGACCAGCGTGCCGAATTCCAACCAGCTGCCCCAGAAGCCGCGCTTGCGGTCGGGGGCGTACTCGGCGATGTAGGTCGCCGCGCCTCCGTATTCGCCCCCCGTGGAGAAGCCCTGCAACAAACGGCACAGCAGCAACAGCATCGGCGCGAATATGCCGATGGCGCCGTAGGTCGGCAGCAGGCCGATGACGAACGTCGAGCCCGACATCAGCAGAATCGTCACCGCGAGGACCTTCTGCCTGCCGATCCGGTCACCGAGGGGGCCGAAGAACAGGCTGCCCAGCGGTCGGAAGAGGAAGGAGATGGCGAAGACGCCGAACGCGGAAACGGTCTCCAACGGGCCGGGGAAGAACTGGTGGCCGACGTACGCGGCCACGTAGGCGTAGACACCGAAGTCGTACCACTCTGTGCAGTTACCGATCGCCGCTGCGCCGACCGCGCGGCGCAGCAACGACTTCTGCTCCGGTGATTCGGCTGTTTCCTGAGAAGTCATGAGATTGCGGCCCACCTCCGGGTGTTGTCTCCACGCCGTGGTCGATTTGGAACTTCGCCAGAACTTAGCCGAGTGGCCAGGGGGAGGCCACCAAAAGCGCGACATCGAGCATTCCCACGTTATTTGCTTTATCCGGAATCGCACGGCGTCGGTCCCGGAACGCTGCCCCGGAGCGTCACCGATTTGACAGGTGAATTTCAGGGGTGACGGGCGGAAATGGCGCCAACGGAGTAGTCCCGATTACGCATGTGACCCAACTCGCGATCACCGTTACGTCTTTGGTATGTGACGTGTGCCACTGCCGGGTGGTTCTGGGGTTGCGTGCGGGACTCGCGGTGTCGATCGATAGCCTCCCGGCATGGCAGCACGTCCACTGCACGAAACCGTCGAAGCCGGCTGGGCGGAGGCGCTCGCTCCGGTCGCGGATCAGATCACGGCGATGGGCGAGTTCCTGCGCTCAGAGGTCGCCGAGGGTCGAACGTACCTCCCGGCTCCGGAGAACGTGCTGCGCGCGTTCCAGCAGCCGTTCCACGACGTCCGCGTGCTCATCGTCGGGCAGGACCCGTACCCGACGCCCGGCCACCCCGTCGGCCTCAGCTTCTCCGTGGCCGAAGGTGTCGCACCACCGCGCAGCCTGGTCAACATCTTCCGCGAGTACGGCGAAGACCTCGGCCATCCCAAGCCCACCAGCGGTGACCTCACGCCCTGGACCGAGCGAGGCGTGCTGCTGCTCAACCGCGCTCTCACCGTCAGCCCAGGCAAGCCCGGCTCGCACCGGGGCAAGGGCTGGGAGCAGGTCACCGCGCAAGCGATCAAAGCCCTTGCCGCCCGCGAAGAACCGCTCGTCGCGATCCTCTGGGGACGCGACGCCCGCGACCTGCGGCCGCTGATGCCCGGGGTGGAGTGCGTCGAGTCGCCCCACCCGAGCCCGATGTCGGCCGACCGCGGGTTCTTCGGATCTCGTCCCTTCAGCAGGACGAACGAGATCTTGCAGAGCAAAGGGTGGCAACCGATCGACTGGAAGCTCCCCTGATCGTTTTGGGTCCTGCCCACTGCTCTCTGGTTCCGCTGCTTCGGGGTGCGGGTGGCGGAACCTCAGACGCCTCCTGGCTCCGGGATCCGCGACTTGAGTATTAGGGGATACGCGGCGCTGCGGCTGTCCTCCCCAGGAGGCGTCTGAGAACCCGCGGCTGTGCCGGGTGCTGGGGTGGGGCATTGAGGAACCGGCTTCGCCGGTTGCCTGACGAGCTCGTGGCGGGGTGGCGGCTGGCCCCCTGGAATGCAGAAAACCCCGAGGTGAATCACCTCGGGGTTCCTAGCCTCGAAAACCCTCAGCCGCGGGCGACCTTGCCTGCCTTCATGCAGGAGGTGCACACGTTCATGCGCTTGCGCTGGGACAGACCGATCTTGGCGTGCACGGTCTGAATGTTCGGGTTCCACCGGCGCTTGGTCTTCCGGTGGGAGTGCGAGACCGAGTTGCCGAAGCCTGGTCCCTTGCCACAGACGTCGCAGACGGCAGCCACGTCAGACACCCCTTACTTTGCTTGACGGTTACAGCGATGAGGGCTCCGCAGTCCTGCCACGCCGAAGCGGAGAGGCACATGCGGGAGCGCTTCCTGCTCACCGCCGTGCGGCGGCCTGAGCCCGGAGAACCCGGTTGCCCGGGGTCATCGCCACCCTGGGACCGGATCAGTCTAGCCCACCGCTACCGGGAGCTTCCGAGGTGGGGGCCGATGTGCGGCGCAGCACCGCGAGGTCTCCGGCGGCGGATAGTCTCGGCTCCGACCGATCCTAACTCGCGTGGGAGGTTCCCGGGTGTTGCGGACGCTGAACGCGGCGGCTGCCCGGCGCTGGGCGGACCTGGTCCTGTCGGCGCTGACGGCCGAGCGCGACGCGATCGACCGGATCAACGTCTACCCGGTCGCCGACGGTGACACCGGGACGAACCTGCTGCAGACCGTGCGGGCGGCGGTGCGCACTCTCGACGAGGCCGCTCCGGACACGCTCGGCGGCGTTCTCGGCGCGTTGTCCAAGGGTGCTCTCGGCGGCGCCTGCGGGAACTCCGGGATGCTGTTGTCGCAGGCCATCAGGGGTATCGCCGAGCCGCTCCGGGACGCGATGACCGCCGACGGGGTGGCCTGGCGGGAGGCGCTGCGGCGAGCCGAGGAACTGGCCCGCCACGCCGTCGCCGAACCTCAGGAGGGAACGCTGCTGTCGGTGCTGCGGGCGGCGGTGCGCGGTGCCGAAGGGTCCGACGAGCTGGGCGAGGTGGTGCGCACCTCGACGCGGGCGGCGATCGACGCGCTGGCCGCGACGCCCGCTCAGCTGCCCGTGCTGTCGGAGGCCGGGGTCGTCGACGCGGGCGGTCGCGGGCTGGTGGTCCTCCTCGACGCGCTGCACGCGGTGGTCCGCGACGGCGAGTGGCTGGCCCCGAACTCCCCGGTGCCCGGCGAGGCGGACCAGCTGGAGCACGAGTCGAGCTTCTCCTACGAGGTCATGTACCTGCTGGCGGACACCGACGCCGGGCGGGCCGAGGCGTTGCGCGACCGGCTCGCGGGGCTGGGCGACTGCGTGTCGGTCGTCGGCGACGGACTCGACTCCTGGGCCGTGCACGTGCACTGCGACGACATCGGGGGCGCGATCGAGGCGGGCATCGAGTCCGGCCGAGCGCACCGCATCAAGGTGACCCGCTTCGCCGACCAGCAGGCCGCCTACGCCCGCGAGGTGGCGGTGCTGGCGTGCGTGCCCGGTCAGGTGCTCGGCGAGATCTTCACCGCTGAGGGAGCCGACGTGCTGGTCACCGACTCGTTGCCGGTGCCCGCGGAGCTGCGGGAGGCGGTCGCGGGCACCGGTGCCGGCCACGTCGTGGTGCTCCCCAACGACCTGGACACGGCGTTGGTCGTGGAGCGGGCCGTGACCGACATGTCCGAGGGGCCGGAGGTCGTGGTGGTGCCGACCGCCTCGTCCGTGCAGGGGCTGGCCGCGCTCGCGGTGCACGATCCGCACCGGCGCCGGGCGACCGACCAGGTTGCGATGGCGGAGGCCGCTGCCGCGACCCGCCGGGGTGAGCTCTACGTGGCCGACGTGGAGGCGCTGACGTGGGTCGGGCGCTGCCGTCCCGGTGACATCCTCGGCCTGATCGACGGCGAGGTCGTGCTCATCGGCGAGGACCTGACGACCACGGCCCAGGAGCTGCTGACGCGGATGCTGACCACCGGCGGTGAGCTGTTCACCGCGCTCATCGGTGACAACACCCCGCCCGACCTGCTCGGGGAGCTGTCGGCTCACCTGCGTCGGGTGCACCCCGAGGTGGAGATGGCGAGCTACCCGGCCGGTGCCCTCGACTCGTTGCTGCTGGTCGGCATCGAGTAATCGGCGTTTCGCGAGCAGGGGAAGCTTCCTGTCATCCGGAGGAGGTTCCCCGGTTTCGTCCTGCCGCTTCCAAGATGAACAACATGATGCTAGTGTCATTAGCACCATGTTGCTCTCGTTGGACCTCGAAGACGGTCGGCCCCTGCACGAGCAGGCCGCCGACGCCATACGGCGCGCCATCGCCGACGGCGAGGTGGAACCGGGCGACCGGCTGCCTCCCGCCCGCGACCTCGCCGACGCGATGCGCATCAACCCCAACACCGTGCTGCGGGCGCTGCGCGAACTGCGGGCGGAAGGACTGCTGGAGTTCCGCCGCGGGCGAGGGGTGACCGTGCTGCACCGCCCGGATCCGGAACAGGGGCTGCGCTCACGACTGCGCGACCTGGTGGCCGACTCGCGCCGCCAGGGATTCACCGCCGAGGACCTGACTCGGTGGATCGAGGAGGAATCGTGAACCACCGGAAGATCTTCCTGGCCGTCTCGCTCGTCTGGACCGCGGTCGTGACGCTGGCCCTCGTCGGACTGCTGAGGCTGTGGAGCGACCGCCTCCCGGACCCGATCGCCACCCACTGGGGGTTCAGCGGCGTCGCCGACGGCTCCTCGTCACTGGCTGCGTTCCCGCTGTTCATGCTGCCGGCGTGGCTGATCATGGCGCTGCTGGCGGTAGCCGTGGGAACGCTGGGCAAGCGGCGCGCTCACCGGGCCGGCTCCGCGGCCGGGCTGGCGGCGATGGCCTTCTTCTTCGCGGGGATCACGGCCTCGACGCTGCTGGCGAACCTCGATCACACCACCTGGCAGGACGTCCGGTTACCCGGGTGGCACGTGCCGGCGGTGCTGGTCGCGGCCGTCGTGGCCGGTGGACTCGGATGGCTCCTCGGCAACCGAGGGCCGGACGAGCCGGGCACCGAGCACGACGCGGCGGGTGAGCTCGCTCTCGAACCCGGGCAGCGCGCGGTCTGGATCTCCTCGGTGTCCAGCCCGGTTCTCGTCGTCATCGGAGTCCTCGGGCTGGTCGTCGGCCTGGGAACCCTGGCCCTGGAGCTCTGGCAGGTCGCGCCGCCCGCGCTGCTGGTGGGAATCGTCGTGTCAGCGCTGTCGACCGTGCGGGTCCGCGTCGACGAGCGCGGTGTGAGCGCCGCCTTCGGGCCGCAGCGCTTCCCGGTCCGCCGGATCGGCCTGCAGCAGATCAGCAGTGCCGGAGTCGCGCGCCACCGCGCCCTGGAGGTCGGCGGCTGGGGGTACCGGGTCCTTCCCGCCACCACCGCGATCATGCTGCGCGGCGGCGAATGCCTGGTGCTGCGCCTGACCTCGGGCCGCGACTTCGTCATCAGCGTGGACCGGCCGGAACGCGGCGCGGAGCTGATCAACGGCCTGCTCTCGGAGCGCTCGGCGATGTGAGGATGGGAACCTTCCGCTCACCACCCGCGCGTCGTCCCGGGTGGTGAGCGGCCCCGACGTCCGGTGCCGCTAATCTCGGACCGAGTCGTCGAGCGACGCGGGAGAGCGCAGTGCGGATCCGGAGCCGGTACGTGGGGTTGATCGGTGGCTGGACGCTGTGCGTGGCGGTGCTGATGCTGGCCGTGCCGCTGATGGCGGCTGCGCGGCTGCCCGAACCCATCGCGGTCGAGTGGACCGCGACCGGGACGCCGGAGAGCTCCAGCTCGCTGCGCGATTTCCTGGTCGGCAAGCTGCTGTGGTGGCTGGTGGTCGCCGCGGTGTGGAGCGCGCTCGTGCTGCGCGGGGTGCTCCGCAAGCGCGGGGAGGAGCTGGCCGGTGCTGTGATGGCGGTGTTCGGCTGGGTGATGCTGGGAACCGTGGTGCTCACGACGTTGGCCAACCTGGACGCGCCGGACTTCCGCGACGCCACCGGGCTCGCCGGTGAGGGCTGGTTGCTGCTCGGCGCGCTGCCGATGGCGTGGGCCGGCTGGCGGTTCGGCGGCCGGGAAGCAGTCGGTGCCGCCGAGTAACCTGCGGTGCCATCCGAGGACGCAGGCGGAGGACGTGCAGTGACCACATTGGACGCGAAGCTCGACCGGTTGTTGGGCGCCAAGACCGGCAAGGCGCTCGAGTCTGCGCTCGGCCTGGTCACCGTCGGCGATCTGCTGCGGCACTACCCCCGCCGCTACGCGGAGCGCGGTGAGCTGACGGCGATCGCCGGGCTGGAGCTCGGCGAGCACGCCACCGTGCTGGCCAAGGTCGAGCGGGTCACCAAGCGCACCATGAAGTCCCGCCGCGGGACCATCGTCGAGGCCCGCATCACCGACGGGCACCGGTCGCTGTCCTGCACGTTCTTCAACCAGGCCTGGCGCGAGCGGGAGCTGATCCCCGGCAAGCGCGGCATGTTCGCGGGCAAGGTCACCGCCTTCCGCGAGCAGCTGCAGCTCTCGCACCCCGAGTACCAGCTGTTCGACGCGGAGGCCACCGACGTCGGGACCGCGGCCGAGGAGTTCGCGAGCGCGCTGCTGCCGGTCTACCCGTCGGCGCAGGGGTTGCCGTCGTGGTCGCTCGCGCGCTGCGTGAAGCAGGTGCTCGACGTGTGGGACGGGACCGACGACCCGCTGCCGCCGGAACTCCGCGAGCGGCTGGGCCTGACGGTGCTGGAGGACGCGCTGCGCAAGATCCACGTGCCGCAGAACTTCGGCGAGGTCGCCGCGGCGCAGGAGCGGCTCAAGTGGGACGAGGCGCTGGCGGTTCAGCTCAGGCTGGCGCAGCGGCGCAGCGCCACTCAGTCGCACCCGGCGCCGGTGTGCGAGCGCCGCGACGACGGCGTGCGGGCGTCCTTCGACGAGCGGATGCCCTTCGAGCTGACCAAGGGCCAGCGGGAGATCGGCGAGCAGATCGCCGTCGACCTCGGCACCGAGCACCCGATGAACCGCCTGGTCCAGGGCGAGGTCGGCAGCGGCAAGACGATCGTGGCGCTGCGCGCGATGTTGCAGGCCGTCGACGCCGGGCGGCAGGCTGCGATGCTCGCGCCCACCGAGGTGCTGGCCGCGCAGCACGCGCGTTCGCTGCGCGAGCTGCTCGGCGACCTGGCCATGGCCGGGGAGCTCGGGGGAGCCGAGAACGCGACCCGGGTGACCCTGCTGACCGGTTCGCTCAACACCGCGCAGCGGCGCAAGGCGATGCTGGAGGCGGCTTCCGGCGAGGCCGGGATCGTGGTCGGTACGCACGCGTTGATCCAGGACAAGGTGTCCTTCGCCGATCTCGGGCTGGTCGTCGTCGACGAGCAGCACCGCTTCGGCGTCGAGCAGCGCGACGCCCTGCGCGCACGCGGCGGCGAGGAGACCGCACCGCACGTGCTGGTGATGACGGCGACGCCGATCCCGCGCACGGTGGCGATGACGGTCTACGGCGACCTGGAAACCTCGGCGCTGCGCGAACTCCCGCAGGGGCGTTCGCCGATCAGCACCAGCGTGGTGCCGGTTTCGGAGAAGCCGGCGTGGCTGGACCGGGCGTGGGCGCGCATCCACGAGGAGGTCGCCGCCGGGCACCAGGTCTACGTGGTGTGCCCGCGGATCGGCGACGACGAGGAGAGCTCGGGCAAGGGCAAGAAGACCAAGAAGTCCACTGTGGATGACGGTGACGGTGAGGAGCCGCCGCCCGATGACGACGGTGGCGAGCAGCGGCGTCCTCCGGTCGCGGTGATCGACGTGGCCGAGCAGCTGGCCGCGGGCCCGCTTTCCGGGCTGCGGCTGGGGATCCTGCACGGCCGGTTGGCGCCGGACGACAAGGACGCGGTGATGCGGACTTTCGCGGCCGGTGAGCTGGACGTGCTGGTGGCCACCACGGTCATCGAGGTCGGCGTCAACGTCCCCAACGCGACCGTCATGGTGATCATGGACGCGGACCGGTTCGGGGTGTCGCAGCTGCACCAGCTGCGCGGCCGGGTCGGCCGGGGCAGCGCGGCGGGATTGTGCCTGCTGGTCACCGAGGCCATGGGCGGCACCACCACGCGCGAGCGGCTGGACGCGGTCGCCTCGACGACCGACGGTTTCGAGCTCGCGCGGCTGGACCTGGAGCTGCGCCGGGAGGGCGACATCCTGGGCGCCGCGCAGTCGGGTCGCAAGTCCGGGCTGAAGATGCTGTCGTTGTTGCGCGACGAGGACGTCATCGCTCAGGCTCGCGAGGAGGCGGACCGCTTCGTCGGGGCGGATCCGGAGCTGCGGGAGCACTCGGGGCTGGCGCGGATGGTGGCCGAGGTCGTCGACGACGACCGCGCGGAGTACCTGGAGAAGTCGTGATCGCCCTCCGGTGAGGCGCGAAATCCCGGAGTGCGGGCAGTTTTGGTCCGAACTGACCGGGCAAATGCGACATCGATCATGGGCGGTTCGGACCAAAACCGCCCGCCGGGTGCCCCGAGGTGTCCGCGAGATGACCACACAGCTTCGAATAGGTGAGCGAAAGTTCTGCGAATGGAAAGAATGCATGATTTTCTTTCCGATGCAGCTTGTGTGCGCACTGCATTTACGCTGGTCATCAGGGGTGTGGAGGCCTTCATCACCTGACGGGTTCTCCCGTAACGGGGAATTTTCGCGGTAGTGTCTCCCACACCGACCGACACCTGTTATCCGAGGGAGCCGGCATGTTCCGCAAGGTGCTCGTCGCCAATCGCGGCGAGATTGCGATTCGCGCTTTCCGCGCCGCCTACGAGCTGGGAGCGGGAACCGTCGCGGTCTTCCCGCACGAAGATCGCAACTCGCTGCACCGCCTGAAAGCCGATGAGTCGTACGAGATCGGCGAACCCGGCCACCCGGTCCGGGCCTACTTGTCCGTGGACGAGATCATCAACGCCGCGCAGCAGGCGGGCGCCGACGCGATCTACCCCGGCTACGGCTTCCTGTCCGAGAACCCCGATCTGGCCAGGGCGTGCCACGAAGCGGGCATCACGTTCGTGGGGCCCAGCCAGCAGATCCTGGAGATGACCGGCAACAAGGCCACCGCCGTGGCAGCCGCGCGCGACGCGGGCGTTCCGGTGCTGGACTCCTCGTCGCCCTCCACCGACATCGACCAGCTCCTGGCCACCTCCGAGCAGATGACCTTCCCGGTCTTCGTGAAGGCCGTCGCCGGGGGCGGTGGCCGCGGCATGCGGCGCGTCGACGACCCGTCCGGTTTGCGCGAGGCGCTGGAAGCGGCGATGCGCGAGGCGGAGTCCGCCTTCGGCGACGCGACGGTGTTCCTGGAGCAGGCCGTGGTCAACCCGCGGCACATCGAGGTGCAGATCCTCGCCGACGGCGCGGGCAACGTCGTGCACCTCTTCGAGCGCGACTGCTCCGTGCAGCGCCGGCACCAGAAGGTCATCGAGATCGCCCCGGCCCCGAACCTCGACCCGCAGCTGCGGGAGCGGATCTGCGCCGACGCGGTGGCCTTCGCCCGCAAGATCGGCTACGTCAACGCCGGAACCGTCGAGTTCCTCGTCGACGAGCGCGGCAACCACGTGTTCATCGAGATGAACCCGCGCATCCAGGTCGAGCACACCGTGACCGAGGAGGTCACCGACGCCGACCTCGTCCAGTCGCAGATGCGCATCGCCGGCGGCGAGACGCTGGAGCAGCTGGGCATGACCCAGGACGCGATCCGGCTGCGCGGCGCCGCCCTGCAGTGCCGCATCACCACCGAGGACCCGGCCAACGGGTTCCGGCCCGACACCGGCATGATCAGCGCCTACCGGTCCCCGGGCGGCGCGGGCATCCGCCTCGACGGCGGAACCGCCTTCGCGGGAACCAGCATCAGCGCGCACTTCGACTCGATGCTGGTCAAGCTGTCCTGTCGAGGCCGCGACTTCCCGACGGCGGTCGGTCGCGCCCGCCGCGCGCTGGCCGAGTTCCGCATCCGCGGCGTGTCCACGAACATCCCCTTCCTGCAGGCGGTTCTGGACGACGACGACTTCGGCGAAGGGCGCGTCACCACCTCGTTCATCGACGAGCGCCCGCAGCTGCTCACCGCCCGGCACTCCGCCGACCGCGGTACCCGGCTGCTCAACTACCTCGCCGACGTCACCGTCAACAAGCCCAACGGCGAGCGGCCGAGCGCGGCGGACCCGACCTTCAAGCTCCCCGAGGTCGACCTGACGGTCGCTCCGCAGCCCGGTTCGAAGCAGAAGCTCACCGAGCTCGGGCCGGAGGGGTTCGCGCGCTGGATGCGCGAGAGCGGCAAGGTCGGCGTCACCGACACGACCTTCCGCGACGCCCACCAGTCGCTGCTGGCCACCCGGGTGCGCAGCAAGGACCTGCTGGCCGTCGCGCCGCACGTGGCGCGGATGACGCCGGACCTGCTGTCGGTGGAGTGCTGGGGCGGTGCCACCTACGACGTCGCGCTGCGGTTCCTCGCCGAGGACCCGTGGGAGCGGCTGGCGAAGCTGCGCGAAGCCGTCCCCAACATCTGCCTGCAGATGCTGCTGCGCGGGCGCAACACCGTCGGCTACACGCCGTACCCGACGGAGGTGACCGAGCACTTCGTGCAGGAGGCCACCGACACCGGCATCGACATCTTCCGGATCTTCGACGCGCTCAACGACGTCGAGCAGATGCGCCCGGCCATCGAAGCCGTGCGCAACACCGGGAAGTCCGTCGCCGAGGTGGCGCTGTGCTACACCGCTGATCTGTCCAACCCGGACGAGAAGCTCTACACGCTGGACTACTACCTGCGCCTGGCCGAGCAGATCGTCGACGCCGGTGCGCACGTGCTGGCGATCAAGGACATGGCAGGGCTGCTGCGGCCGCCGGCCGCGGCGAAGCTGGTCTCCGCGCTGCGCTCCGAATTCGACCTGCCGGTGCACCTGCACACCCACGACACCCCGGGCGGGCAGCTGGCGACCTACGTGGCCGCCGTGCAGTCCGGTGTGGACGCCGTGGACGCGGCGACCGCGTCGATGGCCGGGACCACCTCGCAGCCCGCGCTGTCGTCGCTGGTCGCGGCGACCGACTACACCGAGCGCACCACCGGGCTGGATCTGCAGTCCGTGTGCGACCTGGAGCCCTACTGGGAGTCGGTGCGCAAGATCTACCAGCCCTTCGAGGCAGGGCTGGCCTCGCCGACCGGCCGGGTCTACTCCCACGAGATCCCCGGCGGTCAGCTCTCCAACCTGCGCACTCAGGCGGTCGCGCTCGGTCTCGGCGACAAGTTCGAGGAGATCGAGGCGATGTACGCCGCGGCCGACCGGATCCTCGGCCGGCTGGTCAAGGTCACCCCGTCGTCGAAGGTCGTCGGTGATCTGGCCCTGCACCTGGTGGGTGCGGGCGTCTCGCCCGCCGACTTCGAGGCCGAGCCGCGCAAGTTCGACATCCCCGACTCGGTGATCGGCTTCCTGCAGGGCGAGCTGGGCGACCCGCCGGGCGGCTGGCCGGAGCCCTTCCGCACCCGCGCGCTGGAAGGCCGCACCAGCACCCGCGCGATCGCGGAGCTGTCCGCCGAGGACCAGGACGGGCTGCTCAACGACCGGCGCAACACGCTGAACCGGTTGATGTTCGCCAAGCCCACCAAGGAGTTCCAGGAGCACCGCGAGGCCTACGGCGACACCTCGCTGCTGCGCAGCAAGGACTTCTTCTACGGTCTCAAGCCGGGCGAGGAGTACTCGGTCGACCTGGAGCCGGGCGTGCGGTTGCTGCTCGGGCTGGAGGCCATCAGCGAGCCCGACGAGCGCGGCATGCGCACGGTGATGGCGGTGCTCAACGGGCAGTTGCGGCCGATCCAGGTCCGGGACCGCTCGGTGGCCACCGACCTGCCGGTCGCGGAGAAGGCCGACCGCGGGAACCCCGGTCACGTGCCTGCCCCGTTCGCCGGTGTGGTCACCCTCGCGGTTTCCGAGGGCGATGCCGTCGAGTCGGGCCAGACGGTCGCCACGATCGAGGCCATGAAGATGGAGGCCGCGATCACCGCTCCGCAGGGCGGCCAGATCAAGCGCCTCGCAATCGGTGCGGTGCAGCAGGTCGAGGGCGGGGACCTCATCGTCGAACTCGGCTGACCCGCACATCGCCGGACCCCTCGACACGGGCCGTTCCTCCTCGGATGGACGGCCCGTGTCGTCGGTGCTGCTCACCCGATGCGGTGAATGCGGCGGTGCGTGGCAACAGGAGTCCCGGTGCGCTCCGTGTTCTCGGTGAACGGATGAGCCGTTTTCGAGACATGGGGGTTGTCATGCGCACACGGATCGCGTCCAGCGCTGGGGTGCTGGTGGCCGCGGCGCTGCTCGCCGGGGGCGGTGTTGCTGCGGCCGACGTGCAGCAGGTCGACTGGCGCAACGCCGAATTCGACGTACCACCGGTGGGTTCCTGCCCGCAGCAGCGGGTTTCGTTCAACGACGGGGCGGGTGAGGCCGGGGACCGGGTCTACCGGTTCGCCCCGGACAAGCCGATCGGCTACGCCGACGTCACCGGCGAAGGCGTCGAGGACGCCCTGATCCTGGTGGAGTGCGGGCCGCGGGACGCGGAGTACTCGCGGGCGCTGATCGGGATGACCACCGACCCGGGCGGCACCGAGCCGCACCCGCTGGGAACCGTGGTCAGCCCGCCGGTGTGGACCCAGGTCCCGGAGGAGTTCCAGGTGTTCCACCAGGACATCGCCGTGTGGATCAACGACTTCGACACCGGGCAGGGGCACACGGAGCACTACCGCTGGGCCTCGTCGGCCCAGGCGTTCGTCCGGATCGACGGTCAGTAGCCGCAGGCCCGAACCCGTCTGCTGACCAGTCCCGCGACATGTCTGGTCGGTGGGGTGGGGAAGTTTTCATGAAAACTTCCCCACCCCACCGACCAACGTCCCCGAGGACCTCACGACCAAAACCTGGAGATGCCGAGGTGCTCGTGTCGTCCGGCTCAGTTCGGCTTGATCACCGCGAGGAGCTGGGTGGCGCGGCTCAGGGCCACGTACAGCGCCCTGCGCCCGGTGGTGGACTCGGCCGCCAGGCCGTCCGGGTCGACCACCGCGACGGCGTCGTACTCCATGCCCTTGGAATCGAGGCTGCCCAGCACGCGGAGCCGTGACCCGTCCGCATCGGACAGCCAGGCCCGGACCTCGTCCCTGCGCGACATCGTGGTGATGACGCCGACCGTGCCCTCGGCCCGGTCCAGCAGGTCCAGCGCCGTTTCCCGGGTCGTCGCGGCGATCCCGTCCGCGGTCGCCTCCCGCACGTCCGGCTCGATACCGGTGGTGCGCACGGCCGTCGGCAGAGCGTCCGGGTCGACGAGGTCGCGCACCGCGTCCGAGGCGTAGTCGAAGATCTCCGCCGAGTTCCGGTAGTTCGTGCGCAGCGTGAACGTGCGGTGGTTGCGCTGCCCGATCAGGGCCTCGGCCCGGGCGGTCGCCGCCTCGGCCGGATCCGGCCAGGACGACTGGACCGGATCGCCCACGATCGTCCAGCTGGCGTGCCTGCCGCGGCGGCCGACCATCCGCCACTGCATCGGCGAGAGGTCCTGCGCCTCATCGATGACGACGTGGGCGTACTCGTCGTAGTTGACGGCGCGGCGCGGCTGCTCCGCGTCCGGTTCGGCACGCCGGGGGCGCTTGGGCGGCGGGCCGATCAGCATCCGCAGCTCGTCGATCAGCGCGACGTCGGCGACCGTCCAGTCCGACACCGACGACTCGGCGATCGACGCCCACGACTTGGCCAGCAGGTCGACCTCCTCGGCGGCCAGCAGCCGTCGCGCCGCGCGGGCCAGCCGGTCCGGATCCGACAGCCAGCGCAGCACCTGCATCGGATACAGCGCCGGCCACCAGGCGACCAGGAACCGGTGGAACTCGATGCGCTCGCCGATCTCGCTGATCAGCCGGTCCCGATCCGGCTGGAAATCGCCGCCCGCCAGGCCCTTCGCCTGCTGCCACAGCGCTTCCAGCAGCGCGTCGGCGGCCTTCATCCGGGTCTTGTTCGGCTGGCCGCCCTTGTTGTGCAGGTTGCGGCGGATGCGCTTGAGGTCGTCGGCCTCCAGCTTGAGCACCGCGCCCCGGTAGTACATCTTGAACGACTCGGGAGCCTCCGGTGGCGCCAGGCGCAGCGCGCGGCGCAGCACCTTCACCATCCGCGAGGAGCCCTTGACCTCGGCGGTGCGCGGATCGTCGATCTTCGAGGTGCCGAGCCCGTCGAGCACCTCGCCGAGCGCCCGCAGCTCCACGTTGTGCTCGCCCATCGACGGCAGCACCCGCGAGATGTAGCTCATGAACACCGGCGACGGGCCGATGACCAGAACGCCCGGCCCGCCGAGCCGCCGCTGCTCCCGGTAGAGCAGGTAGGCGGCGCGGTGCAGCGCGACGGCGGTCTTGCCGGTGCCGGGACCGCCGGTGATCTCGGTGACGCCGCTCTCCGGCGCCCGGATCGCCTCGTCCTGCTCCTTCTGGATGGTGGCCACGATGTTGCGCATCGTCTCGCCGCGCGAGCGGGTCAGCGCCGCCATCAGCGCGCCGTCGCCGATCACCCGCATGTCCGGCGGAGCCTGCTCCGGCGCCAGCAGGTCGTCGGAGACGTCGATCACCTGCTCGCGCGAGCAGCGGATCACCCGGCGCCGGATCACGTCCTGCGGGTGCTCGGGAGTGGCCTGGTAGAAGGCGGCGGCCAGCGGGGCGCGCCAGTCCACCAGCAGGTTGTCGAAGCGCTGGTCGCGGATGCCCAGCCGGCCGATGTGCACGGCGTCGCCGGTGCCCAGGTCGAGGCGGCCGAACACCAGGCCCTCGGACTCGGCGTTGAGCGCCTGCAAGGTCCGGTTGGCGTGGTGCAGCATCACGTCCCGCTCGTTGAGCGCCTCGGGCGTGGCTTCCTTGCCGTACTCGTAGCTCTTGTCGCGCATCGCCTCGGCTTCGGAGCGCAGCTCGTCGAGCCGGGCGTAGACGCGGTCCACGTGCTCCTGCTCGACCGCGATCTCGGCCTGCTTTTCGGATGCTTCGGACACCTGTGACTTTCTCCCGGTCTTGCGCGGTGGGCAGACCCAACAGAGTACGCGCGGCGCCGGGCGGGCCGACGTCTCCCGCCTGCCGTCGCGGCTGGTCCGCGGGCGTAAGATGCGCGGTGGCGGAGGACCCGCGGAGCACCCGCGCACCAGGGGTGCGCGACGATGTCCCGGTGACGCGGATCGTGGCGGGAAGTGCGGGTGGCCGACGGCTGGAAGTGCCCCCGAAGGGGACCAGGCCGACCTCCGAGCGGGTTCGCGAGGCGCTGTTCAACTCGCTGGAGACGATGCTCGACATCGACGGTCTCCGCGTTCTCGACCTCTACGGCGGTTCCGGAGCCCTCGGGCTGGAAGCTCTCTCGCGGGGAGCCGGCCACGCGACGTTCGTCGAATCCGACCGCCGCGCGGCGTCGATCCTCAAGCGCAACGCCGCCACCTTGGGCTTCCGCGACGTTCGGGTGGAGCAGGCCAAGGCCGAGACGCTGACCGCCGCCGCGATCGCCGAGCCGTTCGACGTCGTGCTCGCCGACCCGCCCTACGACCTGTCCGCCGAGCTGCTGCAGCGCGTGCTGGAGGGATTGGTCGCCCACGGCTGGGTCGGGCCGGGCAGCGTGGTGATCGTCGAACGCGCGGTCCGCAGCGGTGAACCCGACTGGCCCGACCCGCTGGAGGCGTTGCGTTCGAAGCGCTACGGGGACACCTCGGTGCACTGGGCCGTGATCGAACAGCGGTGAGCCAGGCCACGTCGAGCTGGGGGTTGGCCCGACCTGCTGCTAACGTCCCAGCCCATGAGGCGTGCGGTATGTCCAGGCTCTTACGACCCCGTCACCAACGGTCATCTGGACATCATCGAGCGAGCGTCCGGCCTGTTCGACGAGGTCGTCGTCGCGGTGCTGATCAACAAGAGCAAGAAGGGCTTGTTCTCCGTTGACGAGCGCCTGGAAATGCTGCGCGAGGTCACGGCCCCGTGGCCGAACGTGCGCATCGACTCCTGGCACGGTCTGCTGGTCGACTACTGCAAGGC
The DNA here is from genome assembly GCF_054778355.1 of Saccharopolyspora tripterygii. Lineage (NCBI taxonomy): Bacteria > Bacillati > Actinomycetota > Actinomycetes > Pseudonocardiales > Pseudonocardiaceae > Saccharopolyspora > Saccharopolyspora tripterygii. The sequence continues at coordinate 76,285 of NZ_BAAGZP010000022.1, forward strand.
CAACGAGATCGGCGCGATCGTCAAGGGCCTGCGCGCGGTGAGCGACTTCGACTACGAGCTGCAGATGGCGCAGATGAACCAGCAGCTGTCCGGGGTCGAGACGATGTTCATGTCGACCAACCCGCTGTACAGCTTCCTGGCGTCCTCGCTGGTCAAGGAGGTCGCCACCTACGGTGGTGACGTCTCCAACCTGCTGCCGCCGAAGATCGAGCGTCGGCTGCGCGAGCGCATCGCGGAGAACGGTTAACCTCCGCAACACCGCCGGGTCACGCAGGTTTCGGCGAATCGTCTGCCGTTCCCTTCGGGTTCCCGCCATTTCCGCTGGCCGGCGCCGCGCCGCGGTTAGCGTGATCGCCATGAAGAAGTCAGTGCAGATCCTGCTGGCCGCCCTGCTCGCCGTGGCGGGGCTCGTCGGCTTCCAGTCCAGTGCCTTCTCCGCCGCTCCCGCCCCGGCTGCCGTCGCGCAGGCCGAGTGCGGGGACACCGCCGGGTTCGAACCGGTCACGCTCTCGTCCCTGCCCCCGGAGGCAGCCGAGACCGTCGACCTCATCAAGGCCGGCGGCCCGTTCCCGTACCCGGAGGACGGCCAGACCTTCGGCAACCGCGAGGGACTCCTGCCCGACTGCGCGGACGGGTACTACAAGGAGTACACCGTCGAGACCCCCGGCAGCGACGACCGCGGCGCCCGCCGCTTCGTCGTCGGCGAGGCGGGGGAGTTCTTCTGGACCGATGACCACTACGAGAGCTTCTCCATCACCGACATCAACGCGTAGTTCCGCGGTCGTTCTGCTCGGCGGTGCCGGTAGCGGAACCTGACACGTCTCCTGGCCTCCGTGCGCCACGACTCTTGTACGTCCCGCGGCGTGCTCACCCGGAAGGCGTGGCAGAACCCGCGGCGGTGCAGGTTGCGAGGGTGGCTCCCACGCCTCGCGGCTGCGCCGCTTGCGCGAGCGAGTCTGATCGTGGTGCGAGGGAACCTCCCTGTCACTCGTGGTGGCAGGGAGGTTCCCTCGTTCTCGTCGATCGCTCGGGTGGTGGCTTGACACGCGGATGGCGGATTTCCCCCGCGTACGGGGGTCGCGCAGGCAGACTGGGAGGGGAACGGCCCGTGATCGGCATCGCGCGGCGTTCTGACATGCTTGAGCGGCGCGGCGCTGAACGACTGCAGGGAGATCATGGTGTACCGGGTGTTCGAGGCCCTCGACGAGCTGGTCACGATCGTCGAAGAGGCGCGTGGCGTCCCCATGACCTCGGGTTGTGTGGTCCCGCGCGGTGATGTGCTGGAGCTTCTCGACGACGTGCGGGACGCGATCCCGCAGGAGCTCGACGACGCCCAGGACGTGCTGGACCACCGCGACGAGGTGGTCACCAAGGCCCAGACCGAGGCGGACAAGTCCGTCGCCGAGGCGCGCACCGACTCGGAGCGCACCCTCGCCGAGGCCCGCGCCGAAGCGGAGCAGCTGCTGGCCGAAGCGCGCGAGCAGGCCGACCACCTGCTGTCCGACGCACGCGGCCAGGCCGAGCAGACCGTCACCGCGGGCCGCCGCGAGTACGAGGACTACGTCAGCCGCGCTCAGTCCGAGGCCGACCGGATGGTGCAGGCCGGTCGTGCCGCCTACGAGCAGTCGGTGCACGAGGGCAAGGCCGAGCAGGCTCGCCTGGTCACCGACACCGAGGTCGTGCAGGCGGCCAACGCCGAGGGCAAGCGCATCGCCGAGGAAGCCGGTGAGGAGGCCGAGCGGCTGCGCAGCGAGTGCGACGCCTACGTCGACTCCCGCCTGGCCGACTTCGAGGACCTGCTGGGCCGCACGCTGCGGACCGTCGGCAAGGGTCGTCAGCAGCTCCGCAGCCCGATGGGCGCGCCGTTCGACTACGAGGAGTGGCAGCCCTCCGCGGGCGCCAACTGACACCAGCGGTCCACCGGTCCGCTGGTCCGGCGCCGAAACCCCTGTGAACAGGGGCTGGTGTCGTTCGCGGACCGGCGTCGCGTACGCTGGGAGGGCTGACTTGGGGTGCGTGCCCGATCCGTCGAGGCGCCTTCTCACCGTCGGCCGAATGCCCATTTCACCAAGCACCGAAATTCGTGATGTCTCAGAGCCATGAACCGCGCACTGCGCAAGCCGGCCCTTGGGTGATCGACACCCGGGAAATCGGCCACCGGGCCGGTAGCAGCCGTGCCTACACGCGCAAGGCCCCGGCGCCCGCCGGCTTCGGGCTGGACATGATCAAGGTGCCCGAGGGCGAACCGGTGGACCTCGATCTGCTGGCCGAGTCCGTGGTGGAGGGCGTGTTGGTGTCGGGCACGGCGTCGGCCCGGCTGACCGGCGAATGCGTCCGGTGCTTGGACCCGGTCTCCGAGGAGATCGAGATCGAGCTCCGGGAGCTGTTCGCATACCCGGACAGCGCGACCGACACCAGCACCGATGACGACGAGGTGGAGCGGGTCGTCGACGACCTGATCGACCTCGAACCGGTGGTGCGGGACGCGATGTTGCTGTCGCTTCCCTCGGCGCCGTTGTGCTCGCCGGACTGTCAGGGGCTGTGCTCCGGGTGCGGCGTGAAGTGGGCCGAACTCGCCCCCGAGCACACGCATGAGACCATTGATCCTCGCTGGGCCGCGCTTCAAGAGCGGCTCGGCGGTACCGAAGAGGAGAAGTAGTCGTGGCCGTCCCGAAGCGCAAGATGTCCCGGGCCAACACCCGTCACCGCCGTTCGTCGTGGAAGACCTCGGCGCCGACGCTGGTCGAGTGCTCGAACCGCTCCTGCCGCGAGCAGAAGCTCCCGCACGTCGTCTGCCCGGCCTGCGGTCAGTACGACGGCCGTCAGGTCGTCCAGCCCGCCTGAGTGGCGGCCACGTAGTGGGGGGAAAGCAGCCGCGAGCCCGTCAGATCGACAGGGCTCCGTTGTTGGCAGCGCTCGGCGTCGAGTTGGACGCCGAGCTGCTCACCCTTGCTCTCACCCACCGTTCGTACGCGTACGAGAACGGCGGTCTTCCGCCGAACGAGCGGCTGGAGTTCCTCGGCGACGCGGTGCTCGGTCTGGTGATCACCGATCACCTCTACAACGAGCACCCGGACCTGCCTGAGGGACAGCTCGCGAAGCTTCGAGCCAGCGTGGTCAACATGCACGCGCTGGCCGGGGTGTCCCGCGGGCTCGGTGAGGGCGGGCTCGGTGAGTACCTGCTGCTCGGTCGTGGTGAGGAGCTCACGGGGGGCCGTGACAAGGCGAGCATCCTCGCGGACGGGCTCGAAGCCGTGCTCGGCGCCGTGTACCTCGCTGAGGGCATCGACGTCGCGCGCGCAGTCGTGCACAAGCTCTTCCAGCCGTTGCTGGCCGAGGCGCCGCAGCGCGGTGCCGGCCTGGACTGGAAGACCAGCCTGCAAGAGCTCACCGCCTCCGCGACTCTCGGCGTGCCCGAGTACCGCGTCGAGGAAGAAGGGCCTGACCACCGCAAGGAGTTCAGCGCCTTCGTGTCCGTCGGCGGCCAGACCTACGGGCGCGGCGACGGACGAACCAAGAAGGAAGCCGAGCAGAAGGCGGCCGAAGCGGCTTGGCGCCAGCTCAACGAGCAGGTCAACGCTGCGCAGGTCGAAGATTCTGCGACGGATTCCATATCCTGAGCGAAGTCGGTTCATCTCGAACCGATCGGAAAGAGGGACGTGATCAGCGGCCGGGCACTACCGGTCGGCCTCTGATCACGTCCCTCTTTCGCGCCCGCCTGCCGGGTGCTCGCCCGGCGTGGGGAAGGATGCGCTCGTGCCTGAGTTGCCCGAGGTCGAAGTGGTCCGCCGCGGTGTCGCCGAACACGCCGTGGGCCGCACGCTCTCCAGCGTCGAAGTGCTGCACCCGCGTGCCGTCCGCCGCCACGCGCCCGGCCCGCAGGACCTCGCCGCGAGGCTCGCCGGGAGGGCCCTGACGGCAGCCCGCAGGCGCGGCAAGTACCTGTGGGTCGAACTCGGCGACCACTCCGGGGCGACCGACGGCGAGGCCCTGGTCGTGCACCTCGGGATGAGCGGGCAGCTGCTCGTGCAGCCCACCGACGCACCTGACGAGAAGCACCTGCGCGTCCGGATGCGCTTCGCCGACGGCGGTGCTGAGCTGCGGTTCGTCGATCAGCGCACCTTCGGCGGGCTCCAGCTCGCCGAGCTCGTCGAGGTCGACGGGGTGGCACTTCCCGAGCCGGTCGCGCACATCGCCCCCGACCCGCTGGAGCCGGTGTTCGACCTGGACCGGCTGACCGAGCGCTTGCGCGGTCGTCGCACCGGCATCAAGCGCGCGCTGCTGGACCAGAGCTTGGTCTCGGGCATCGGCAACATCTACGCCGACGAGGCGCTGTGGCGGGTCAAGCTGCACTGGGCGCGCCCGACCGAGACGATGACGCGACCCAAGATCCGCGAGCTGTTCGCGGCCGCCACCGATGTCATCGGCGAAGCGCTGCACGTCGGTGGCACCTCGTTCGACGCGCTCTACGTCAACGTCAACGGCGAATCGGGATACTTCGACCGCTCGCTGGCGGTCTACGGCCAGGGCGGGAACCCCTGCCCGCGGTGCGGGGCCTCGATCCGCCGCGATCCGTGGATGAACCGTTCCGCCTACACCTGCCCGGTCTGCCAACCGAAACCCCGCAACGCGCACTCGTGACCTCGCTCCACACCACGAGTGGCTGACGGCACGAGCGGCTGACGCCACGAGCATCTGACGCCACGAGCACCTGACGGCACGAGCGGCGAAAACCCGGGGGAATCCCAGTTTTAGTCCAAACCGAGGACCTTCGGTGCCCGAAATGTCGGCTCAGTTTGGACTAAAACTGGGATCGGCTGCTGAGTGCGGTCAGGCGGCGCCTCTGCAGTCGTAGAGGTGGGTGGTGGCGGTGGTGTCTCCGCCGTAGGCGGCCGGGTCGACGATCGCGCAGTGCTGGGCGACCCATCCCGTGGAAGCGTCCACCACCGCGGTGTCCACCTCGCCTCCCATGCTCCGCACTCCCGAGGTGCCACTGGTCCACACGTACCTGAGCTTCCCGTCGGCGACGTGCTTCTCGAGCTCGTCGACCGTCGGGGCCGGGTCGTTGCCGTTGTAACCGCCGACGGCCATCACCGGCTGCCCGGTCTCGAGGATGACCGGTGCCGCGACCATCGATCCCACCACGGCCACCAGCCAGGTCTCGTCGGCGTGGTGATCGGTGAGGTAGCGCATCAGCTGCGGGTCGACCTGCTCGCCGCCGGATCGCTCGCCTCGCCGGTCTCCGCGACCGCCGTCCGGCATTCCGCCGGGCATCCCGGTCGGCTGCGCGCCGTTCGGCCGCTGACCGCCGTCGGGCATCCGCCCGCCTCCCGGCCCGCCGTGCCCACCGCCGCTGGGGCCGGCCGAGGGGAACGTCGCTTGCACCGGTGTGGACAGCGGGGTGACCGCGTACGCCGTCGGGCCCGCCAGCGAAGCCAAGACTCCCACCAGCGCGCCGGCCGCGATGAAGGGACGCTTCCTGTCACGTCCGCCGCTGCGGGGGAGGAGCAGGGGAACCATCATCGCGATTCCCGCGGCGAGGGAGACCGCTGCGACAACGGTTCCCATCCACGGCAGGAAGTCCTCGTTCTGGCCGAGCAGGTGCGCGCTCCAGAGACCGGTGGCGATGACCGAGGCGGGAAGCAGGAGGCCCCACCACTCGGTGTCGCGGGTCAGGCGCCACATCGCGTGGGCGCCCATGCCGGTCACCGCGGCGAGCGGGGGCGCCAGGGCGACCGTGTAGTAGGTGTGCCAGATGCCCGAGGCGAAGGTGAACACAGCCGCGGTGACCAGCAGCGTTCCGAACCACAGCAGGAAATCCGCGCGTTCGGCGTCGTCCCGGGGGCGGTGTCGGAGGTGCACGAGCACCGCGACCGCGCCGAACAGCGCGAGCGGGAAGAGCCAGCCGATCTGCGGTGCGACCTCGCCGCTGAACAGTCGTGCCAATCCGGCATCGTCCATGCCGCCGCCGGGCCCGCCGCCGGTCATCGCGCCGGCCGGGGGCGCTCCGCCGCCGGGCATGCCGCCCGGCGACCCACCGCCCGGGCCGCCACCCATCATCCCGGGCGACATGATCTGAGCCTGCCCTTCGACGCGGCCGAGCCCGTTGTAGCCCAGCAGCAGGTCCAGGACGGTGTTGTCGGTGCTGCCGCCCACGTAAGGGCGCGCCGAGCTCGGCACCAGATCGACCACGACGAGCCACGACAGGCTCACCGCCGCCAGAACTCCGCCCGCGACGGACAGGTTCAGCAGCTTGCGCGTCCACTTCGGACATGCCGCCACGAGGTAGACCACGGCGATCACCGGAACCACGAAGAGCGCCTGCAGCATCTTCGTGTTGAACGCCAGGCCGATCGCCACCGCGCACCACACCAGCGGCGGCAGCGTCCCGGACCGGATCGCGCAGGAAGCGGCCCACAACGCCAGGACCAGCAGCAACGTCAGCAGCATGTCGGGGTTGTTGTGTCGGGCCATCACGACCGCGATCGGCGTCACCGCCAGGGCGAGCCCGGCGAGCGCTCCGGCGAGGGGGCCGGAACTCCGCCGCACCACGTGCTGCACGACCCACACCGCGCCCACGCCCGCGAAGGCCTGCGGCAGCAGCAGACTCCAGGTGTTGAACCCGAAGACCCGTGCCGACAGCGCCTGCACCCACAGGGCGAGCGGCGGCTTGTCGACCGTGATGAAGGCTCCGGCGTCCAGCGCGCCGTAGAAGAAGGCCTCCCAGCTGCGCGTCATCCCCAGCACCGCAGCCGAGTAGTAGGTGTTGGCCCACTCGTTGATCGACAGCGCCCACGTGTTGAGGAACGCGGCGATCGCCAGCACCGCCCAGCGAACGGGAGGTGACCATCTCGGCTCCCCGGTGCGGGCGTGCGGCAGGCGCAGACGTGCGGGCATGGGCGGATTCCTTTCCGGGCGGGCATTCCGAGCGTCGAGGGTGGCTGCCGCAGCTGGGAGGAACGTGTGAGCCGGCTGCACGTCCACCGGGGACGCGCACTCCCAGCCGATTCCCAGGTTCCGTCAACGGGGCTCGCACCTGCGTCCGGCTTGATGGATGCCGAACCGGATGAGAGGTGGTGGGAGATGAGTGCCGTGCCGCAGCTCGGCGCCGAGGAAGAGCGCCGGGCATCGCACCGGACCGCGACGGTCGACGTGGTGGTCCCGGTCCACAACGAGGAACGTTCCCTTCCCGGGTGCTTGGAGGTGCTGAGCCGCTACCTGGGCGAGGGATTTCCCTTCTCGTGGTCGATCACGGTCGTCGACAACGCCAGCACCGACTCGACGCTGCAAGTGGCGCACCGGCTGGCGCAGGAGTTCCCCCAGGTGCGGGTGCTGCACCTGGACCGCAAGGGACGAGGGCTCGCGCTGCGCACCGCCTGGGAGTACAGCGACGCCGATGTCGTGGTCTACATGGACGTCGATCTCTCGACCGGGCTGGACGCGCTGCTGCCGCTGGTCGCGCCCCTGGTCAACGGGCATTCCGATCTCGCGGTCGGTTCCCGGCTGGCGCCCGGTGCGCGCACGGTGCGCGGCGGGAAGCGGGAGATGATCTCCCGTGGCTACAACAAGATGATCAGGTGGTCCCACGGCGCGCGGTTCACCGACGCCCAGTGCGGGTTCAAGGCCGCCCGCACCGACGTGATCCGCCCGCTGCTGCGGCAGGTCCGGGACGAGTCGTGGTTCTTCGACACCGAACTGCTGCTGCTGGCCGAGCACAACGGCCTGCGCGTGCACGAGGTGCCCGTGGACTGGGTCGAGGACGTGGACACGCGGGTGAACGTGGTGCGCACGGCGACCGACGACATCGCCGGGCTCATCCGGGTCGCGCGGGCCAAGGTGACCGGTGCCGCGCGGGTCCCGGGCTTGCCGCGACGTCCGCAGCCCCGGGCCGCGCACCCGCAAGCGGTGCTGGCGAAGCGGGAGAACGGGCTGCTGTGGCAGCTTGTCTCGTTCGGCGCGATCGGCCTGGTGTCCACCGTGCTCACCTCGGTGCTCTACGCGCTGCTGCGCGGTTGGTGGCCACCGCTGCTGGCGAACCTGGTCGCGCTGACGGTGACGACGCTGTGGAACACCGAGGCCAACCGCCGCTACACGTTCTTGCAGCGCGGCTCGTCCAGGCGAGTGCACGCACAGGGCCTGATCGTGTTCGCGCTGTACTACGTCGTCACTTCCGGGGCGCTGCTCGGGTTGCACGCCGCTTCGGCCGATCCGTCGCGCTGGCTGGAGGTCCTGGTCCTCGTCCTGTCCTCCGTGGTCGGCACCGCTCTGCGGTTCGTACTGCTCCGCTCCTGGGTCTTCGCGGCCCCGGCCGAGGAAGAAGGAACATCATGATCGCCGTCGACGAGGCTGCTCCTGCGCAGCGAACGAGCCCGGCGCCGCGACCGGCGAGACGGCTGGCGCTGGCCGGGATCTGCGCGCTCGCGGCCGTGCTCCACCTCTGGGGGATCGGGAGTTCTTGGGGGAACGGCTACTACTCCGCGGCTGTGAAGTCGATGTCGACGAGCTTCGAAGCCTTCTTCTTCGGCTCGTTCGACGCCGCCGGTGTCGTCACCGTCGACAAACCGCCGATGGCCCTGTGGTTGCAGGTGATCTCGGTGAAGGTCTTCGGGTTCAACCAGTTCGCAGTGCTGTTCCCGCAAGCGGTCTGCGGTGTCGTGGCCGTGTTCCTGCTGCACCGCACCGTGCGCCGGTGGGCTGGTGAGAACGCGGCGCTGATCGCCTCCCTGGTACTGGCGCTGAGCCCGATCTCGGTGCTGATCAACCGGGACAACAACCCGGACACGCTGCTGGTGCTGCTGGTGGTGGCCGCTGCCTGGGCGATGACGCGAGCGATGTCCGAACGCCGCTCGACGGGCTGGATCGCGCTGGCCGCCTTCCTGGTCGGCTGCGGGTTCACGACCAAGATGCTGCAGGCCTGGATGGTGTTGCCCGCGTTCGTCGCGGCCTACCTGGTGGGCAGCAGGAGCGGTGCGGGCCGGAAGGTCGCCGACCTCGGCGTCGCCGCGGGCGTGCTGCTGGTGAGCTCCTTCTGGTGGGTGGCGGCGACCGCGCTGTGGCCCTCGCCCAAGCCCTACATCGGTGGCAGCACGGATGGTTCGGCGTGGGACTTGATCGTCGGTTACAACGGCTTCGGCCGGATCCTCGGCGAGGGTGCGGGTCAGGGCGGTGGGCCCGGCGGCGGTGGAGGTCCTGGCGGCGGGGGTGGGTTCTCCGGAACGGCCGGTGTGCTGCGGATGTTCAACGAGCAGCTGGCGGGTCAGATCAGCTGGCTGCTCCCGCTGTGCGGACTGGTGCTGGTCGCGATGCTGGTGCTCGGCGTGCGGCACTGGCGCGCGGGAGGTTCCCCCGATCGCGAGCAGGCCTCCGGTTGGGTGCTGTGGGGCGGCTGGCTGGTCGTCATCGCGGTGATGTTCAGCTTCGCCCAGGGCACGATGCACCCCTACTACACGACGATGCTGGCGCCCGCGGTCGGCGCGGTGGTCGGGGCCGGTCTCGTCCGGTTCTGGCAGTGGTACCGGCAGCCGGGCGGGAAGGCCTGGTTGCTGCTGCCCGCGGGTGTGGCGATCACCGTGGCGTGGGCGATGAGCGTGGTGGCCAGGGACATGAGCTGGCACCCGTGGACCGGCTACCTGACCGTGGGGCTCGGCGCGCTGGCGCTGGTGGTCCTGGTGATCGGTCGGCTCGGGCGTCCGGGGCTGGCCAAGACGGGTTTCGCGCTCGCCGTGGCGGCGGTGCTCGCGGTGCCCGCGACCTGGTCGGTGATCGGTGTCGCCGGCGGCGAGACCGGGATGATGGGCGGGGTCAACCCGATGGCCGGTCCGGAGACGTCGATGGGTGGCCCGGGCGGTGGGCGGCACGACCGGATGCCCTCCGGGGACGGGCAGACCCCTCCGGGGCGGGACGGTCAGGCTGCTGAGGGGATGACCGGGCCGATGCCTCCGGGCATGTCCGGTGATGGAGGCCGCGGCGGCATGGGCGGTCCCGGCGGAGCGGTTCTGAGCGCTGATCAGCAGAAGATCGTCGACCACGTGAAGGCCAACGCGGGTGGTGCCGAGGTTCCGCTGGCGGTGGAGGGCGGCGCCAACGGTGCGTCGAGCTACATCATCAACACGGATCTGACGGTGGTCGGCATGGGCGGCTTCATGGGGTCCGATGACGCGCCCTCGGTCGCCCGGCTCACCGAGTGGAAGCAGCGAGGCCAGCTCGGCTTCGTCCTGCTCGGAGGCGGTCCGGGAGGCATGATGCGCTCCCCCGACGCCCAAGACCAGAACGCCCAAGACCCGAACGCCCAAGACCAGAACGCCCAAGACCCGAACGCCCAAGACCCGAACGCCCAAGACCCGAACGGCCAAGACCAGAACGCCCAAGACCAGAACGGCCGGTCGAAGGACGCCGGGCGAGGCGGAACGCAGATGCCCGGAGGCGGGCGAGGTGGCCGGGCGGCCACCGACCGGGAGAACTGGGTGAAGCAGAACTGCACCCTCGTCGACCCCGCCACCTACGGCGGCTCGACGGACTCCTCCCAGCAGCTTTACGCCTGCGGGTGAGGGCGGCTCGGTGGTGATCCACTCGGCCAGTGGTCAGTTTTGGTCCGAACCGCCCGGGTTTCACGTCCGTTTTGTCGGGAAGGTTCGGACCAAAACTGCCCACGCGTCACCCGGACGAGTGGGGCGGAGACATGGGGGCGGGCGTTCAGCGGGCTTCCAGGGTTTTCCCAGGGAGGTGAGTGATGCTGGAGGGCGTGGTGGACAGCAACGGAGCGCGAGTGCTCGTCGTGGACGACGAGCCCAACATCCTGGAGCTGCTGGCCGCGGCCCTGCGGCTGAGCGGGTTCGAGGTCCGCGGCGCCGCGACCGGGGAGGAGGCGTTGCGCGAGGCGGGCGATTTCCACCCGGACATCCTCGTGCTGGACGTGATGCTTCCGGACCGCGACGGGTTCTCCGTCGCCACCGAGCTGCGCAGCGGCGGCAGCACGGTCCCGGTCCTGTTCCTCACCGCCCGGGACGCGGTCGAGGACCGGATCGCCGGGTTGACCGCGGGTGGCGATGACTACGTCACCAAGCCGTTCAGCCTGGACGAGGTCGTGCTGCGGCTGCGGGCGATCCTGCGGCGGGTCCGCCCGGAGCAGGACGACGGGGCCAAGCTGCGCTACCAGGACCTGGAGCTCGACGAGGAGACCTACGAGGTCCGCAGGGCGGGGCAGCTGGTGAGCCTGTCGCCGACGGAGTTCAAACTGCTGCGCTACCTGCTGATCAACGCCGAGAAGGTGGTCAGCAAGGTGCAGATCCTGGACCGCGTGTGGAACTACGAGTTCGGCGGTGACTCCAGGATCGTGGAGTCCTACATCAGCTACCTGCGGCGGAAGGTCGACTTCGCGTCGCCGCCGCTGATCCACACCATCCGCGGCGTCGGCTACGTGCTGCGGCTCCCCCCGGAGAACCGATGAAGGTCTTGCGCACGCTGCGCGGACGGCTCGTGCTCGTGCTGGTCGGCGCGCTGGTCGTGGGTCTGCTGCTGATGGGCTTCACCAGCGTGGCGCTGCTCAACCGGTCGCTGGTGGAGCGCACCGATGACCGGCTCGCCGAGCTGTCGATGCCGTGGGAGGCGGGCCGGATGCCCCCTCCGGATCCGATGCACCGCCCGCCCGGTGGTCCCGGGCGGGGCGAGCTGCCGACCGACTTCCGCGTGCTGATCTTCGACGCCGCCGGTGATCAGGTGGGGGGAATGATCGGTGCGGCGGAAGGTGATTCGGGAGGGCCCCTCCTGCTCAACCCGGAGCGCGGTCCGCAGATCGGCACCGTTCCGGACAGGGCGGGCGGCTCGGACTGGCGGGTGCGGCGCGTCCAGCTCGCCGGCGGGCGCAACGTGGTGCTCGCCCTGTCGTTGGGCAACGCCCAGGCGACGGTCGGGCAGTTGGTGACCATCGAGCTGGTCGTGGGCGGTGCTGTGCTGCTGGTGCTGGCTCTGGCCGCCGCGGGCACGGTCCGGCTCAGCCTGCGCCCGCTGGCCCGCATCGAGGACACGGCGGACGCGATCGCCGCAGGTCAGCTGGATCGCCGGGTGCCGGACCAGGATCCGAGCACGGAGACCGGCCGGCTCGGCGAGGCGCTGAACACGATGCTGGGGCGGCTGACCGACGCGTTGCAGCAGCGGGAGCGCTCCGAGGACCGGCTCCGCAGGTTCGTCGCCGACGCCTCGCACGAGCTGCGCACGCCGCTGACCTCGATCCGCGGTTTCGCCGAGCTCTACCGCCGCAGCGAGTCCCACGAGCCGGAGGACGTCCGGATGATGATGGGCCGCATCGAGTCCGAGTCCGTGCGGATGGGCGGCCTGGTGGAGGACATGCTGCTGCTGGCCCGGCTCGACCGGCAGCGCACCATCGACCTGGTGGAGCTGGATCTGGTGCCGCTGGCCCGGGATGCCGTGCAGGACGCCAGGGCTCGCGATCCGGAACGCGAGATCGTGCTCGACGCGCCCGAAGACCTGCGGGTGCTGGGCGATGCTGCTCGTCTGCGCCAGGTCCTGACCAACCTGGTCAACAACGCTCTCGTGCACACGCCGCCGGGTTCGCCGATCGCGGTCGAGCTCGCGCACGCGACGCCGAGCGACCGGGCGCTCGCGGCAGCAGGTGCGGAACCCGGCCACGGCACGAGGATGGTCTCGGTGACGGTCGCCGACGCAGGGCCGGGCATCCCGCCGGAGCACGCGGCGAAGATCTTCGACCGCTTCTACCGCGTCGACGACGGCCGCACCCGCGCTTCGGGCGGCACCGGGCTGGGTCTGGCCATCGCCGCGGCTCTGGCGCAAGCGCACGGCGGTCGTCTGGAGCTGCACGAGAATCCGGGCGGAGGCAGCGTCTTCCGGCTCCTGCTACCGGTCAGCTGAACGTGAGAAGGGGAGCCGCACTCGGTGAAGTGCGGCTCCCCCTTCGGTTCTCACGACCTCAGAGCTTGATCGTGGGGTTGTGCAGGTCGAACCAGACCGACATGTCCAGGGCGCGCTCGAAGGCGTAACGAGCGGCCATGTCGATCGCCGACGGGTCCTGCTCGACGGCCTCGGTGATCCACTGCTTGTTCAGCAGCGACAGCGCCGGGTTGTCGGCCTTGACCAGGTCGCGGACCTGGCGCTGCAGGGCCTCGGCGTACTTCGGGTCCTGGGTGGACGGGTACGGGCTCTTGACCCGCTCGACCACCGACTGCGGGAGGGTGTCGGCGGTGGCGTGGCGGAGCAGGCTCTTCTCGCGACCGTCGAAGGTCTTCAGCGACCACGGGGTGTTGAAGACGTACTCGACCAGGCGGTGGTCGCAGAAGGGCACGCGCACCTCCAGTCCGACCGCCATGCTCATCCGGTCCTTGCGGTCGAGCAGGTTGCGCACGAACCGCGTGAGGTGCAGGTAGCAGATCTCCCGCATCCGGCGCTCCAGGCCGGTTTCCCCGTCGAGGGTCGGCACCTCCTTGAGGGCGGTGCGGTAGGAGTCGTCGATGAACGACGGGAGATCCAGCGCCGCGGTGACGTCGGCGTCGAGCACGTCGTACCCCGCGCCCTGGCTCTGCACGGCGGCCATCCACGGGAAGGTGTCGGCCGCGCGCACCTCCGGGTCGTGGAACCACTTGTAACCGCCGAAGACCTCGTCCGCGGACTCACCGGACAGCGCCACCGTGGAGTGCTGCCGGATCGCCTTGAACAGCAGGTACAGCGACTGGTCCATGTCGCCCAGGCCCATCGGGAAGTCGCGCGCCTGCACGGCCGCGCGGCGGACCTCCGGGTCGGCGAGGGTCTCCGGGTCCAGGACGATGTCCTGGTGCTGCGAGCCGACGTGCTCGGCGACGTCGCGCACGTACGGTCCGTCCGGGGTGGCGCGCAGCGGGTCGGGGACGAAGTTCTCGGTCTGGCCGAGGAAGTCGACCGCGAAGCTGCGCACCTGCTCACCGCTTTTGGCCAGGTGCAGCCCGGACAGCGCGGTGATGGCGCTGGAGTCGAGGCCGCCGGAGAGCAGCACGCAGCGCGGCACGTCCGAGATCAGCTGGCGCTCCACGATGTCGTCGAGCAGCTCGCGCACGTGGCCGACGGAGGTCTGCTGGTCGTCGGTGTGCTCGGCGGCCTGCAGCTTCCAGTAGGTCTGCTCGCGCAGGCCCTTCCGGTCGAGGGTGACGATGGTGCCCGGCTCGACCTCGCGCATGCCCGACCAGATGGCCTGGCCGGGGGTCTTGACCATGCCGAACAGCTCGCGCATGCCGTCGGCGTCGACGACCTTCTCGGCCAGCGGGTTGGCCAGGATCGCCTTCGGCTCGGAGCCGAACAGGACGCCGTCCTCGGTGGGGTAGTAGTACAGCGGCTTGATGCCCATCCGGTCGCGGATGAGCAGCAGCTTCTCCTCGCGGGAGTCCCAGACGGCGAAGGCGAACATGCCGTTGAGGTGCTCGGCGACCTGCGCGCCCCACTCGAGGTAGCCGTGCAGCACGACCTCGGTGTCGCTGTCGGTGTCGAAGCGGTGGCCGCGGCGGCGGAGCTCGTCGCGGAGCTCGGTGAAGTTGTAGGCCTCACCGCTGTAGACGATGGCGACCTGACCGCTCTCGGCCTCCATCGGCTGCGCGCCTCCGGGGAGGTCGATGATGGCCAGCCGCCGGTGGCCGAGCGCCGCGTGCCTGCTGACCCACGTGTCGCCGGCATCCGGGCCGCGACAGGTCATGGTGTCGCACATGGCGTCGACCGTGGGTCCGTGCTCGGTCAGGTTGCGCTGGAAGTCGATCCAGCCGGAGATTCCGCACATTTCCGGATGTTTCTCCAATTCGTTCGTCCCGTGCTGATTTCGGGCGTTTCGCCTCGAGGTTTCCACGCACCGACTTGTTAGCAAGATTAACGAGATCGTTGCATCGATGAAACCAACTAACGGGGTGAAGTCACCCACCCGCAAAACAGTCAGAACTGCGGAAACCAGGAGGAAAGCGGCCTCGCGTCAAGAACGCATCAAAGCCGCCCGCCGCCGCATCAAGGAGTCGTCATGGGACTCGACCGCGCCTCCGCGGGGGGTTTGGCTGGACCACGGGTCACAAGAAGCTCGAAAGGAGTGACCGGTCGTGGTCGATCTCGCGTTCGCCGCTTTGCTGGTCGGCGGATTCCTGGCGCTGGCGCTGCTGCTGCGCGGTGTGGAGCGGTTGTGAACGAGCTGCTCGCCAACGTCGCCGGCGGGGTGCTGGCCCTGCTGCTGATCGGATACCTGTTCGTCGCGCTGGTCCGGCCGGAGAGGTTCTGATGGGCGTGCTGCAAGCGGTCCTGCTGGTGGCCGTCCTCGCGGTCGTGCACAAGCCCTTCGGGGACTACATGGCTCGCGTCTACACCGCTGAAACCGATTGGCGCGTCGAGAAGGTCGTCTACCGCCTGGCCGGAGTGGACGGTTCCGCGCAGCAGCGCTCGACCGGCTACGCGAGAGCGGTGCTGGGATTTTCCTTCGTCTCGATCGCCCTGCTCTACGCGATGCAGCGGCTGCAACCCCTGCTGCCGCTGAACCTCGGACGCGGCGCGGTGCCGCCGTCGATGGCCTTCAACACCGCCGTCAGCTTCGTCACCAACACCAACTGGAAGTCCTACGTGCCGGAGCAGGTGCTCGGGCACGGCGTCCAGATGGCCGGGCTCATGGTGCAGAACTTCCTGTCCGCCGCGGTGGGCATGGCCGTGGCGGTCGCCCTGGTGCGCGGTTTCACGGGGAACGGGAGCGGCCGGATCGGCAACGCGTGGGTCGACATCACCCGAGGCTGCACCCGGATCCTGCTGCCCGTTGCGGTCGTGGCCGCGATCGTGCTCGTCGCGCTGGGCGTGGCCATGAGCCTCGCACCGGGATGGCAGGTCACGGGCCTGGACGGGCAGGCGCACACCATCGCGACCGCGCCGATCGCCAGCCAGGAGGCCATCAAGGAGCTGGGCACCAACGGCGGCGGTGTGCTCAACGCCAACTCCGCGCACCCGCTGTCCAACCCGGGCGGTGCGTCGAACCTGCTGGAGATCTTCCTGCTGCTGGTCATCCCGGTCTCCCTGACCCGCACCCTCGGCACCCTGGTCGGCGACCGCAGGCAGGGCCACGCGCTGCTGGCCGTGATGGGAACCCTCTGGGCGGCGCTGCTGGCCGTCACCTGGTGGGCGGAGACCCACCCGAACGGCCCGGCGACCCTGGCAGCAGGAGCCGCGATGGAGGGCAAGGAAACCCGCTTCGGGATCGGCGCCTCCGTGCTGTGGGCGGTGAGCAGCACCGGCACGTCCACCGGAGCGGTCAACGCGATGCACGACAGCTTCACCGGCCTCGGTGGTGGGACCGCTCTGTTCGCCATGCTCATCGGCGAGGTCGCTCCCGGTGGAGCCGGTTCGGGGCTCTTCGGGATCCTCGTGCTGGCCGTGATCGCCGTTTTCCTCGCAGGGCTCATGGTCGGGCGCACGCCCGAATACCTCGGCAAGAAGCTGGGGCGCCGCGAGGTGACGGCCGCTGCTCTGTCCGTGCTGGCGATGCCGACCGCGGTGCTGCTCGGCACCGGAGTGGCGATGGCGCTTCCGGCCACCCGCGACGCGCTGAACAACACCGGCGCGCACGGGCTTTCCGAGGTCCTCTACGCCTTCGCCTCGGCGGGCAACAACAACGGGAGCGCCTTCGCCGGACTCACCGCCACCAGTCCCTTCTTCCAGGTCGCGCTGAGCATCGCGATGCTGGTGGGGAGGTTCGTGCCGATCATCGCCGTGCTGATGCTCGCGGGCTCCCTCGCGAGCCGGCAACGCGTGCCCGCCACGGCCGGGACGTTGCCGACCACCGGACCGCTGTTCGCCGGACTGCTCGGCGGCACGGTCGTCCTCGTCGGAGCGCTGACCTTCCTGCCCGCGCTCGCACTCGGCCCGATCGCGGAGGCCCTGTCATGACCGCCACCCTCAAACCCGCGCTCGACGCTCACGCCGCAGGCAGGAGAACCGCAGCGGGAGCGTTCCCATCGCGGCAGCTGCTCACGGCCATCCCCGAAGCGCTGCGCAAGTTCCACCCCCGGCACCAGCTGCGCAACCCGGTGATGTTCGTGGTGTGGGTCGGTTCGGTGCTGACCACCGTCCTGGCCGCGCTGTCCCCGGACGTCTTCGGCATCGCCGTCGCGGCGTGGCTGTGGTTCACCGTGCTGTTCGCCAACCTCTCCGAAGCGGTCGCGGAGGGACGCGGCCGCGCGCAGGCGGAATCATTGCGCCGCACCAGGACCGAGGCCGTCGCCCGCAAGCTCACCGACGCCGGTGAGCGGAAGGTTCCCGGCACCGCGCTGGTGGTGGGCGACCTCGTCGTGGTCGAGGCGGGCGAGACCATCCCGGGCGACGGCGACGTGGTCGAGGGCATCGCGACCGTCGACGAGTCGGCCATCACCGGCGAATCCGCCCCGGTGATCCGCGAATCCGGCGGGGACCGCTCCGCCGTCACGGCGGGCACCTCGGTGCTCTCCGACCGGATCGTCGTGCGCATCACCGCCGCACCCGGCGAGACCTTCGTGGATCGGATGATCGCGCTCGTCGAAGGCGCGCAGCGGCAGAAGACGCCCAACGAGATCGCGCTGACGATCCTGCTGGCCACGCTGACGATCGTCTTCCTGCTCGCGGTGGTCGCCCTGCAGCCGATGGCGGTCTACTCCGGCTCGGCGATCGAGGTCACGACCTTGACGGCGCTGCTGGTCTGCCTGATCCCGACCACGATCGGCGCGCTGCTCTCGGCGATCGGCATCGCGGGGATGGATCGACTCGTGCAGCGCAACGTCCTCGCCAAGTCCGGCCGAGCGGTGGAGGCCGCCGGTGACGTGGACACGCTCCTGCTGGACAAGACCGGGACCATCACGTTCGGAAACCGGCGTTGCACCGCGCTCGTCCCGGCCGACGGCGTCGAGCCGGCCGAACTCGCCGAGATCGCCCGGCTGTCGAGCCTCGCCGATCCCACGCCAGAAGGCAGCAGCATCGTGGCCTTCTGCGCGCACGAGTTCGGGCTGCCCGAAGGTCCCGTCGGTGCGGAGGCGCGCGCGAGCGAGGTTCCCTTCACCGCGCGAACGCGGATGAGCGGCATCAACCTCGACGACCGGACGATCCGCAAGGGAGCCATCAGCGCGGTGCGCGAGCTGGTGGGGGGACTTCCCGGTCAGATCGTGCGCTGCGCCGACGAGATCGCCGCTGCGGGCGCCACGCCGCTGGTCGTGGCCGAGAACGGCCGGGTGGTGGGCGTGATCCGACTGTCCGATGTGGTCAAACCCGGGATGCGGGAGCGCTTCGCCGAACTGCGCGCGAGGGGCATCCGCACGGTGATGATCACCGGGGACAACGAGCTCACCGCTCGCGCCATCGCCGCCGAAGCCGGGGTGGACGACTACCTCGCGGAGGCCAAGCCCGAGGACAAGATGGCCTTCATCAAGTCCGAGCAGGCCGGTGGGCGGATGGTGGCCATGACCGGCGACGGCACCAACGACGCCCCCGCGCTCGCCCAGGCCGACGTCGGGGTCGCGATGAACACCGGCACCAGCGCGGCCAAGGAAGCCGGCAACATGGTCGACCTCGACTCGGATCCGACCAAGCTGATCGAGATCGTCGAGATCGGCAAGCAGCTGCTGATCACCCGCGGCGCGTTGACGACCTTCAGCGTCGCCAACGACCTGGCCAAGTACTTCGCGATCCTGCCCGCGCTCTTCGCGGCCATCCACCCGCAGCTGGGCGCGCTGAACGTGATGCGGCTGGCGACGCCGGACTCCGCGGTGCTCTCGGCGGTCGTGTTCAACGCGCTGGTCATCATCGCGCTGATCCCGCTGGCGCTGCGCGGTGTTCGCTGCCGACCGTCCACCGCGGCCGCGCTGCTGCGGCGGAACCTGCTGATCTACGGGCTGGGCGGTGTGGTGACGCCGTTCGCCGGGATCTGGCTGATCGACCTGGTGATCCGATTCGTGCCCGGTATCGGGTGAGGGGAGTGAGTGCTGTGCTGCGGCAGACGCTGGCCGGACTTCGGTTGTTGCTGGTGGCCACGGTCCTGCTCGGCATCGGGTATCCGATGGCGATCTGGGGGGTCAGCCGCCTCCCGGGGCTGGCGGACCAGGCGGAGGGCTCGCAGATCGTGGTGGACGGCCGCGCGGTCGGCTCGTCGCTGATCGGGATCGACCCGGTGGCGCACGATCCGGCCCACGATCCCTACTTCCACACCCGGCCCTCGGCGTCGGCGGAAGGTCCCGTCGGTCCCGGCGACCCGGCCACCTCCGGCGGCTCGAACGACGGCGGTTTCAGCGATGAGCTGCTGGCGGCCGTCCACGAGCGCCGGACCGCCATCGCCGAGCGGGAAGGGGTCGCCCCCGAGGCCGTTCCGGCCGACGCGGTCACCGCCTCCGCGAGCGGGGTCGACCCGCACATCAGCCCCGCCTACGCCGGACTCCAGGCGCCGCGCGTGGCGCGGGTGACGGGACTGCCGCTCGACGAGGTCCGCCGGCTCATCACCGAGTGCGAGGAAGGCGGCCTCGTGTCGCCCCGCGCGGTCAACACCAGCACCCTCAACGTCGCCGTCCGGGGAGCCGCCGGGTGATGGCGGGAGGTGTTCGCGCACGACCACCGGGTCGGGGACGTGACAGGATCCTGACCTGGTGGTCCGGGCCCCGGTGGGTCGCCCGCCGCGGTGCGATCGCGGGGAAATGACATCGGTTGATCATCGGCGCTAATAACAGCGGGCAGTAGGAGACTGGAGTCGTGGAACACGGGCGCAAGCGCGGTGAGCTGCGGATATACCTCGGGGCCGCGCCCGGGGTCGGCAAGACCTACGCGATGCTCGCCGAAGCGCACCGCAGGGCCGGGCGCGGCACCGACGTGGTGGTCGGGTTCGTCGAGGACCACGGCCGGGCCAAGACGGCGTCCCTAGTCGAGGGCCTGGAGGTGCTGCCGAGGGGCGAGGTGCCCCATCGCGGTGTCGTGCTGACCGAGCTCGACGTGGGCCGATTGCTCGCGCGCGCCCCCGAGGTCGCCGTCGTCGACGAGCTCGCCCACACCAACGCCCCCGGAAGCCGCAACGAGAAGCGCTGGCAGGACGTCGAAGAACTGCTCGACGCGGGCATCACCGTGCTCTCCACCGTCAACGTGCAGCACCTGGACAGCCTCAACGACGTGGTGGAGACCATCACCGGCGTCCGCCAGCAGGAAACCGTCCCCGACGAGGTCGTCCGCCAGGCGGAGCAGATCGAGCTGGTCGACATCACCCCGCAGGCGCTGCGACGCCGCATGGCGCACGGCAACGTCTACCCGGCGGAGCGGATCGACGCGGCGCTGGGCAACTACTTCCGCACCGGCAACCTCACCGCGCTGCGCGAGCTGGCGCTGCTGTGGCTGGCCGACCAGGTGGACGTGGCCCTGCGCCGGTACCGGGCCGAGGAGCAGATCACCGACACCTGGGAGACGCGGGAGCGGGTCGTGGTCGCGGTGACCGGTGGCCCCGAGAGCGAGACGCTGATCCGCCGAGCCCGGCGGATCGCCGCGCGGGCCGGTGCGGAACTGCAGGTCGTGCACGTCCTGCGAGGGGACGGGCTGTCCGGGACGCCCCCGCGCGCGCTGGCCAAGGCGCGCAAGGTCGCCGAGGCGGTCGGGGCCAGCTTCCACTCCGTCGTCGGCGACGACGTTCCGGAGGCGCTGCTGGAGTTCGCCCGCGCCGCCGACGCCACCCAGCTCGTGGTGGGAACGTCTCGCCGGTCGCGCTGGGCGCGCGTCTTCGACGAGGGGATCGGTTCGACCACGGTGCAGAAGTCCGGGCCGATCGACGTGCACATGGTCACCCACGACGAGGCCGGTGGACGGCGGCTGCTGAAGAACATCGCCCGCAACCCGCTGTCCTCGACCCGCCAGGCCTGGGGCTGGGTGCTGGCGGTCCTGCTGCCCTCGCTGGTCACCGTGCTCGCCACAGTGCTGGGGGACGTCACGCTGTCGACCGACGTGGTGGGCTACTTCCTGGCCACGATCCTGGTCGCCCTGGTCGGCGGGATGGCCCCGGCGATCGTGGCCGCCCTGCTCGCGGGCGGCCTGCTGAACTTCTTCTTCGCCGAGCCCCGGTACTCGCTGCTGGTCACCGATGCCGAGACCGTGGTGACGCTGGTGGCGATGATGCTGGTCGGGGTGCTGGTCGCGTTCACCGTCGACCGCGCGGCACGGCTCGCCGAGCAGGCGGCGCGCGCCGGCACGGAAGCGACCTTGCTCTCCTCCTACGCCCGCACGGTCCTGATCCACCCGGACCCCGTGGCGCCGCTGCTGGAGAAGATCGCGGAGAACTTCGGGCTCACCTCGGTGGCCCTGCTGGAACGCGGTGAGGACGGCTGGCGGGTGGCCGCGAGCACCGGCGGCGACCCGTGCCGCCGGCCTGACGAGTCCGATGTGGACATCGAGGTGACCAAGGACGCCCACCTGTCGCTCCGGCGCGCGGGCAAACGCCCCCTTCCCGCAGCGGATCGGCTCGTGCTGGAAGGCGCCGCCGGGCAGGCGCTCCTCGCGCTGCGGCAGCAGCGGATGGCCGACGACGCCCGGGAAGCGCAGCGCCGCGCCGACGCCACGCAGCTGCGCACCGCGCTGCTGTCGGCGGTCGGCCACGACCTGCGCACGCCGCTGGCGTCCATCAAGGCGTCGGTCAGCAGCCTGCGCGCCCCCGACCTGCGGCTCTCGCCCGACGACACCGCCGAACTGCTGACCGGGGTGGAGGAATCCGCGGATCGGCTCACCGAGCTCGTGGACAACCTGCTGGACTCCTCGCGCCTGGCGACCGGCGCCGTCTCCCCGCAGCTGCACCCCGTCGGCTGCGACGAGGTCGTCGCCCGCGCGCTGGTCGGCCTGGACGGTCGGCACCACATCGACGTCGACATCTCCGAGCGGTTGCCGCGCGTCGTGGCCGACCCCGGGCTGCTCGAACGGGTCGTGGCCAACGTCGTGCAGAACGCGCTGAAGTACGGCCGCCCGGGCGGTGAGCGCATCCGGGTCGGCGCCAGCTCGCACGCCGCCCGCGTCGAACTGCGCGTCGTCGACCACGGGCCAGGACTCCCCGCCGGCGCCGACGGTGACGCGTTCGCCCCCTTCGAGCGCCTCGGCGAGCGCGGTGAGCGCGGCGATGCCGGACCCGCCGGTGTCGGGCTCGGACTGAGCGTGGCGCAGGGTTTCGTGGAAGCGATGAGGGGAACCATCCGCGCGGAGGACACACCCGGCGGCGGGCTGACGGTCGTGGTCTCGTTGCCCGCAGCGGACCGGCAGGGGGAGTAGATGGCGAAGGTCCTGGTGGTCGACGACGAACCGCAGCTGCTGCGCGCGCTGCGGATCAACCTGGCCGCACGCGGGTACCAGGTGCTCACCGCCGTCGACGGGAGATCGGCCCTGCGCGCTGCGGGCGAGGGCAAGCCCGACGTGGTCGTGCTCGACCTCGGGCTGCCGGACATGGACGGCAGCGAGGTGATCGCGGGTCTTCGCGGCTGGACGACGGTTCCCATCATCGTGCTCTCGGCGCGCACCGACTCCACCGACAAGGTCGGCGCGCTCGACGCGGGGGCCGACGACTACGTCACCAAACCCTTCGGCATGGACGAGCTCCTGGCTCGGTTGCGCGCCGCGGTCCGGCGCGCGAGCACCAGCGGCTCGGCGGACCAGCCGGTGGTCGAGACGGCGACCTTCACCGTCGACCTCTCGGCGAAGAAGGTCCTGCGCGACGGCGTCGAGGTCCACCTCACTCCCACCGAGTGGGGAATGCTGGAACTGCTGGCGCGCAACTCGGGACGGCTCGTGGCGCAGAAGCAGATGCTGCACGAGGTGTGGGGGCCGCAGTACGCCAACGAGACCCACTACCTGCGCGTCTACCTCGCCCAGCTTCGTCGCAAGCTCGAACCGGACCCCAGCCGGCCCCGGCACCTGCTGACCGAGCCGGGGATGGGCTACCGCCTGGAACCGTGAGCCGTCGCATGCGCGGTTGCGAATAGCCGCCGGAAGTTCGGCGGAAGTGGGTGCTGGGCGCGTCGGAGCGCTGCTACTGTCGGTTCCGACCGGGTGATCAAATCCCGCCGCGACCTGGGGGTTTCCGCGATGACGACGCCACCACCGCCTCCCGCGCCGGGCTCCGGCGCGCCCGGGCAGACCATCACGGTCAACAAGGACAACGTGCTGGCCGTCCGCAGGACGATCCTGGCAGCGGCCGAGGACGCCGGCGAGAGGTTGAACGATCTCGCACCGAGCCTCGCGGTGAGCCCGCCCGCCGGCGACGAGATCTCCCAGCGCGCCGCGGCCGTCTGGACCGCGAACCTGCTCGGGAACCCGGATTCGCACTTCAAGCGCCTGCAGCAGTACGTGGACAACGTGGTCGCGCTCGGCGAGCAGCTCGGTGAGGCCGCCAAGCAGTACGGGTACACGGACGAAGAGATCAGCGCTTCGTTCCAGTCGAAGCGGGGACCGAAGTGAGAGGTAAGCCGGTGCGCTTGCGCACCTGGGCCGCAGCGGTGACCTCCGCCGCGGCCGTGATCGCGTTGACGGGCTGCACGGTGAACGGCCCCGACCCCGCACCCGCGCCGACCGCGCCCGAGACCGGGTCGGCGAACCTCCCGCAGCGGCCGGCGGAACTCGCCGTCGCGGGGAAGGGCGACGCGGACGTCTGCACCTGGATGAGCGCTGAGCAGCAGACATCAATGCTGGTCGGTCCGGGAGAGCCGTTGCCCAAGGACGGCAACAACTACAGCGGTTGCGGCTACCTCGGCGACACCGGGGCCGCGCGGTTCGCCATCGGGGTGCGGATCGTCCCCGAAGCCATCGACATGTTCCTGCAGAAGATCAACTCAAGCCCGGGAACGCGGCAGACGTACCAGCTCAACGGTTTCGGGACCGTGCAGAGCCAGATCAACGGCGGGGAGAGCCTCGGGTGCGACGCCTTCGTTGACGCGGCCGAGGGGCAGACGATCTGGATCAACATGCAGTTGCAGACGCCCAACGCCATGAACGCCGACCAGATGTGCGAGAAGGCGCAGACCGCAGCGCATTCCGCCGTCAGCACGTTGCAGGCTCGGAGCTAGGGGACTGACGTGACCTACATCGACCCGATCCGCGACATCCGCTTCAAGGGGATGGACATCCCCGAGCTGCAGAACTGGATCGCCCAGATCAAGCAGGGCCAGGGCACCCAGGCGATGCAGGGGGCCGTTCGAGCGCTCGACAAGTGCGTGCAGGTCGTGGTCGACCTCGACGACACGTTGCGGCGCGAGCTCGGCAAGCTGCAGGTCGAGTGGGAGGGCAGCGCGGGCAGCCTCGCCGCCGAGGCGACTCGCCAGCAGAGCGTCGCCTTCGGTGACGCGCCCGACCCGCTCGCCGTGTCCGCGAGCAGCGTGGACGCGCAGGCCAGCGGGTACGAGTCGGCGCTGCACCGGCTGCCCAACGCCGACGAGCTGCGGCATCAGCAGTCGGAGAACGTCTTCGAGTGGGCCGGTGGCGGGTTCGGCTACGAGAGCGACTACGACCAGGAGGCCAAGCAGATCGAGGCCCAGAAGCAGGCCGCGCAGGCGGCGCTGGGCAACTACCGCGACACCTCGGTCGAGCAGGCTCAGGCCTACCAGCCGCTTCCCACGATGCCGGCTGCCGCCGTGGCGCCTGCGGCGTCGTCGGGACAGGTGCCCTCCGCCGGGATCGGCTCTTTCGGGAGCGCGACCGGCGGCTCCTCGGCCGACTTCTCCGGAGCAGTCGTCGGCGGTGCCGTCGCAGGCGGTTCGGTGGCCGGTGGCACGGTCGGCGGCGGGACCGTCGGTGGTGGTCAGGTCGGCGGTGGTCAGGTCGGTGGAGACCGACCGGGCGCACCGAGAACCCCGGTCGCGCCGCCGCCTGCGGGCCAGCGCCCCGGAGGGCGGCCTGGCGATCAGGAACGCCCCGATCAGGAGCGCCCCGGGCAGGAGCGGCCGGGATCCGACGAGCACGCCGCGGAGTTCGACGCCGAGCCGAATCCGCAGGCGCGTTCGGATGACGACGGCGGAATCAGCACCGGCACGATCCTCGGTGTCGCCGCAGGGGGTGCGGCCGTCGTCGGCGTCGGCGCCTACGCGGCGAGCCGGGCCCTCGGCGGACGGGCGCCTGCGACCGCCGACGGGCCCAAAGTCGTTCCAGGAGCGGGTGAGTCGAAGGCTCCCTCGACCGCGCGCGGCGGGTCCGTCGTCGGCGGCGGCCCGGGCGACACGACGGCGGGCAAGGCGGCGGGCGGCACGCCGGGCAGCCGTCCCGCGGCGGGATCGATGATGTCGCCCGCGGCCACGCGCGGCCAGAAGCCGGGCGAGGACGCCGACCACGAGAACAAGTACATCGCCGAGGAAACCCCGTTCGACGACGACCGGCTCGTCGCGCCGGCCGTGCTCGGGAACGTCGAGCCGGCCGCTCGCGACGACGAGGACGACGACGAAGACGAGCCGGAGAAGCAGGACTGACGTTGCGCCCCGGAGCCGAAGCCGACTCGATCTACCTGTCCGCGCTGGAATTCGACGTCCTCTGCGAAGCGGCGGGTTTCGAGGACCGGCGGCACATCATCCTCGACGTGCCCAGTCCCGGAACCACCTACACCGAGCGCGCCGACCTCGTCGCGCAGGCGTGGGAATCGTTGCGGCACAAGCGGCTCGCCGAGGCGAAGCGGGACCGCGTCGAGGTGGAGCTCGCCGACCTGCTCGGACTGCTGGACCGGCCGCAGCGCAGCATCGACGTGCGCATCTGGGCCGATCGCTCGATCCGCGCGCTGGCGTGCGCGAACGGCGGTGAAGGGCTGCTGGCCGTCGTCGACGGCGACGTGGTCGAGCTGACCCCGATCCGCGGCGGGTCGCTGGCCGAGGCCGCGGTGTCGGTCGCCGGTGACGTGCCGCCGGGGCCGGGCCGGGCGGTCAGCCTGCCCAACGACGCGCTGCGCAAGGCCTCCGACGTCGCCGGTGCGGGGAACCCCCTGGTGTTCACCGACGAACTGCGAGTCCTGGGCATCGCCCACGACGATGCGGCCGACGTCGCCAACATGGCCCACAGCATGGGAATTCGCGGTCAGTTCGGGGCGGAGGCAAATCCCGGGCGGGGCAAACCGGAGCGGGCCGGTCGGGTCGTCGCCTTCCACGACACCGATCGGGGCCGCTACCTGCACGTCGTGCGCAGCAGCGGCGACGGCCGCGCGTGGAGCACCATCGCGCCTGCCGACAACGCCCGGCTCGCCGAGTACGCGCGGGAACTCCTCACCGAGGTCTGGGACGACCCGTCCGCCCCGCCGCCGGGCATGGACCGGGTCACCCTGTGAACCACGCGTTGTCATTTCCCAGTTTTAGGAGTCGTTTCAGAATGCGGCGGAGCCGCTGTTTCAGGTGTGGGACTCAGCTGGCACCGCCGCGGGTTCT
>NZ_BAAGZP010000023.1:0-87659 GCF_054778355.1 Saccharopolyspora tripterygii
GTCCCTTCTCATGCCCGCACCCACCCACCACCCAAGATCAAGTTCAGGAACAGGCTCTTAGGGGAAACGTTGGGGAATGGGCCTGATCGTCGTGATAGACGCTGGTGAAAGGCATAGATGAGATGAATTCTTGTTTCGGGATGGTGATTCCGGTGAGCCACGACACGGGCTGAGTGGTCGGCTCGAATCGAGCTCGATAACAACGTGGAGAAAAATTGCGAAACGACCAATCCTCATTCGGTTCCGCTACGAAAGGAAAGCCAGAAATGGAGATCTGGGCCGCCCAGGAGGCGAGAAGTCGTCCGGGAGGTGATCCTCCCCGCTGATCGCCTGTCCTGTCTACCGATTGGTAACAATGTGCGGCCCGGTCGGCACCGAGACGTCTCCCGGTTGAGATCGGTGCGCTCCCTGCGTCGGCTGCCGTCGGTCACGGTGGTCTCGCCCCACATGCACGAGCGCTGGCCGCGATTCGGGCGGTGCGGCGCGGGAGAGCGTCGTAGCGGGCGAACTCCGGTGGACCCGCTGGTGCGGGCGGTGCTCAGCCCGCCGCGGGTGGCAGCGCTGCGAGCTGCTGGACGACGTCGACGAGATCGCCTCCGACGACGTCCGCCGGGGTGAAGACCTCGCTGTAGTGGCCTTCGAGGCGGTCGGCCCAGCCGGTGGTCAGCCCGGCCCGTTTCGCGCCGTGGCAGTCGAACGCGTGCACCGCGACCAGGGCGACCTCGTGCGAGGCTCGGCCGATCTCGTGGAGCGCGTGCTCGTAGACGCGGACGGGCGGCTTCCAGCTGTGGACGTCGGCGACGCTGATGACCTGGTCGACGTGGTGATCGAGCTCGTTGTGCTCCAGGAACCCGGTCGTGGTCTCGGCGGTGCCGTTGCTCAGGCAGACCATGGAGATGCCCGCGTCGGAGAGCGCACGCATGGCGGGTTCGACGTCGGGATGTGCCGGGAGGTCGTGGAATCCCGCCAGGACGTGGGCGATGGTGTCGTCGTCGAGGTCGCCGCGGGCGAGCGTCTTCAGCGAAGCCGCGGCGACGGCGGGGAAGTTCGCGTAGTCACCGGCGAGGGTCAAGGCCATGCCGTCGCGCAGGAGCCGGTCGAACCAGCGCTCCAGCAGTTCGGGTGGGAGACCCGCGTCGGCGAACCGGGGCCGCAGCGGTTCCAGGGACAGGAGCGTTTCGACGACGTCGAACGCCACCGTGCGAGGTCGGGTGGGCATCGCGTTCTCCTGTTCGGTGTTCGTTCTCCGCGAAGACGTCGCAGCCGACGACGCGTGCCTGGACCGGGAACGCATCGTCGGCGACGTCCTCATGCTCCCCGACATCGCGGTGATCCACACGCCGCGAAATGACCTCGCGGTGAGCTCGGGTTTCCGGCCAAACCGCACGGCAATCAGGTTCCTGCGGGACTGGTCTCTCAGCGGTCGCCGAACGTCCGGAACACCAGGCCCGGGTGTGGTTTCGGTCCGAACGACGTCGACCGGGGAGGTAGGCGGATTCCTGAAGTGGCAGCGGTTGTGAGGTCCTTCTGGGTGGGGGGAGCGGTGAGCACGGCGACGCCTCCGCTGTCGCGGACCACCCGGAGGGCGGCGTGGGGGTTCGGCTCGTAGTGGACGTGTCCGGGGCGGTCCGGGATCTGCCACACGTTGTCGAGCAGCGCCGTGTCCAGGATCGCGACGTCCATCGTGCGCAGTGCTGCGGGCGTGCCTTCCAGCGCTGCGTCCAGGAAGCGCGGTCGGGGTGCGGTGAGCAGGAATCCACCGCGTGTTGTGGCCAGGACGTAGGACGGCCCGCGCTTCGCGTGGTGCTTGAGCATCGAGGTCCAGTCAGCGATCCCGCCGTGCATCCGGGTGACGCGGAACCGGTGGGAGGCCGTCTGCAGTGCCCGGCGCGGGTCGAGGTGGGGCAGCACGCGGTGGACGGGGGCGAGGCTCATCGGGGTCGTGGTGACGTCGACCAGCAAGGCGGGGAAGTGGTCCCACGGGCCCGGGCCCAGCCCGGCGGCGTGGGCTGTGCGCCGGTGCTGCCGTGCCGCGGCGTGGCGGTGGTGGCCGTCGGCGATGAAGGCGGCCCGATCGTCCAGCTCGCCGATGATCTGTTCCTGCTGCAGGTGATCGGTGATGGGCCACAGGCGGTGCGTTTGGCCGTCGTGGCCCAGTGCTTCGGTGACCGGCGAGCGGTGAGCAGCATCGTCAACGCAGGCCGTGGTGCGGCCATCGCCGGAGAAGCCGAGCAGGGCGGGGTCGAGGTTGGCCCGGTGGCGTGCCATGACGTCGGTGAGCCGCTGGACGTGTTCGGGGAGGACGTCCTGGTGGGGCAGCAGCCCGCTGTCCAGGTGCACCGAGGCCAGTACGCCGCGGAGGGTGCCGTGCGGCCCGAACTGCTCGTAGGCGTAGAGCGCGGGACGTCGGTCCTGGACGATCCTGCCGCTGCGCTGCCACTCCGCCAGAGTTCCTCCAGCCGAGCGGGTCTCGTTCCACGGAGTCGCGTGTCGGCCTGCGAGCGCGTCGAGGTGCTGCTGGGTGACGCGCCAGCCGCGGAACGGGGCGATGGCGACTCCGTTGCGCGACGACGCGACGGCGGGGATCGGCCGGGTCAGCTCGTCGACTTCCTCGGCCGCGCTCACGTCGCGGGGGTGCTCCTCGCGGGAACGCCGTTCCCCCGCGGACGGTGCGAGGGCCAGCAGGCATCCCAGCGCGCACGCTCCGGCCATGATGAGCACGGCACCGGGGACGGGCATGAGCCCGACCAGCGGCCCGGCCAGCAGCGGGCCCGCGGATTGGCCGATGAGCAGGTAGCTGTTGGCGGTGCTGACGAACGCGCTCCTGTGGTCGGCCGGAGCGTGCTTGCTGAAGTGCAGGAACAAAGATTGGGCCAGCGCGGCGAAGCAGAAGCCCTGCACCAGGCGCATCGGGATCATCGCGTAGGGATCCAGGGGCAAGGCGACGACTGCGATGGAGGCCGCGCACCCACCGGCGCTGAGCGCGAAGGTGCGCAGCGGCCGACCGGTGAGGTCGTTGCGCCTGCCCCACCAGAACGAGCCGAGCAGGGTCGCCCCCCACATCACCGAGTGCAGGACGCCGACCCACAGGCTCGCGCCGCCTCGATCGGCGACGACGCCTTCGACGTGCTCGGCGTAGACCGGGATCAGGCCGTAGGCGCCGAAGTAGGCCGCGATCGCGGCCAGGGCCAGCGCTGCGGCCC
This sequence comes from Saccharopolyspora tripterygii, assembly GCF_054778355.1. Taxonomy (NCBI): domain Bacteria; kingdom Bacillati; phylum Actinomycetota; class Actinomycetes; order Pseudonocardiales; family Pseudonocardiaceae; genus Saccharopolyspora; species Saccharopolyspora tripterygii. The sequence continues at coordinate 3,204 of NZ_BAAGZP010000023.1, forward strand.
CGGGAACTTCCCGCACCGAGGGACGACGCCGTTGCCGCGCTGCGGGCTCGCCACTGCTCGTGGCGGCTGGTCCGCGCGCGGGCTCGCGCAGACCCGCGGCGCTGATCGCAGCCAGCCCGGTCGCGGCTCCGGCGATCACGAGCATGAGTTGCGGCAGGCCGCCGGAGCTGACGAACAGGCCGCCCGCGATGGGACCGGCCAAGGCTCCCGCTGCGGTGGCGCTGAACGACTTGCCCAGGGACGAGCCGCGCTTCTCGTCCGATCCGGTGGATCCGGCGAACGCGGCGGCGGCCTCGACGACTCCGCCTAGCGTGCCCTGCAGCAGGCGACCGGCCACGAGCAGCAGCGGGTTGCCGGCGGTGGCCATGACGACCATGGCCACCGCCAGTCCCAGCAGTGCCCGCACCACCATCCACTTGCGGCCGATGCGGTCTCCCAGCCGGCCCCACAGCGGGGTGGCGACGGTGAGCGCCAGCGCCGGGGCAGCGATGGCCACCCCGGCCCAGGTCTGGGTTTCGGCGACGCCGCTGGTGCCGATCTGCCGCAGGTAGAACGGCATGATCGGCACCAACATCATCAGCCCGGCGGTGTTGACGAACTGCCCTGCCCACAGCAGGAGGAGGTTGCGGCCGCGACCGTCCTCGGGTTCGGGCGACCGCGGTGACGAGGTGGGCTGCGTGCGCAGTGCTCGGGTCACGGTGTCACCGCCTCGGGCTCCTGCCACGGGTCGGGCAGGTCGGCGACCCACTCGTCGTCGTACACGAGGTCCAGGTAGCGCTCGCCGCGGTCGGGCAGCACCGTCACGATGCGCGCCGGGCCGGTGAGCCTGGAGACGAGGTGCTCCACTCCGGCGATGACCGCGCCCGACGAGCCTCCGGCGAAGACCTTCTCGGTGGCCAGCAGCCGCCGGCATCCCGCTGCCGACTCCGCGTCAGCGACGTGCAGGACGTCGTTGATCTCTCCCGGGGCGTAGATCTCCGGGACTCGGCTGGCCCCGAAACCGGGGATCTGCCTCGGCCCGGGTGGGGCGCCGAAGATGACCGAACCGACCGCGTCGACGGCGATGACCTTGAGATCCGGGTGCTCCTGGCGCAGGCGCCGAGCGATGCCCTGGATGGACCCGGTCGTGGACACCGCTGCCACCAGGTAGTCGATCGGGCCTTCGACCGCGTCGAGGATCTCCTCACCGGCCGTCTCGTGGTAGCTGCGCCAGTTCAGCTCGTTGGCGTACTGGTTGATCTGCGTCGCATGCGGAATCGACCGGACGAGCTCCTGTGCCCGGCTGACGCGCGAGTGCAGGTAGCCACCTGCTTCGTCCGGCTCGGTGACCATCTCGACGTCAGCGCCGAAGAGCTCCAGCAGGCGCAGGTTGATCGGAGAGGTCTTGGGGTCGATCACGGCGGTGAACGACAACCCGTGCAAGCCGGCCGCCATGGCCAGGGCGATGCCGAGGTTGCCGGAGGTGCTCTCCACCAGCCGCATGCCGGGACGCAACGTCCCGTCGGCCAAGCCCTGCTCGACGATGAACCGCGCTGGGCGGTCCTTCATGCTGCCGCCCGGGTTGAGCATCTCCAGCTTGGCGAGCACTTCCACTTCTGGTTCGGGGAAACACCGGCTGAGTCGCACCATCGGGGTCGAACCGACACAACCGATCACCGAATCGTGGATCACTGCGAACCTCCGAGTCTTCGGGGCGCACTTCGGTGCGCCACCGCGATGAAAGAGCGGAAAGCGTGAACCGATGCGCGTACGACGACGCGAACGCCGGAGGTCGGCGGGAACGGGGAATGGCGTCATCGTCGCGCGAACGGGCACCGTCCGGCGTCGAAGTGCGGCGAGGCGAATTCAGGAACGCACGAGTGAGCGTTCAGGAGGAGTTCAGCCGCGTCCGAGCGGACGAGTGCCCTTCGCGGAGATCAGATTCGCGCGATGCACGCCAAGTGGAGGAAAGCGGTTCCGGATGGTCTCCACGGTGGTCGCGACAGCCAGTGCCGGAGTCGCGGCGCCCAGGCGGCCTGCGTGAGCAGCAGTGCCGCCGTTGCGGCGAAGGTCAGCGCGAGCAGGACGAGGTCCAGGTCAGCTGAACTGCTCAGCGGCCTCGTGAGGACGACGGCGCTGAAGTTCGGCCCGGCGTCGCAGTGCGGCGCCCCGTGTTCGAGACCGTGCTCATGGCCCGGTGAGGCTGCGCCGACGGGTGCAGCGGGCGCTGCGCCATCGGTGTGCTCGTGCTCGCCTTCTTCGCCGTGGTGCCCGGTCGTGGAATGCGACGCGGACATCAGCTCGGCGTGCCCGGGAAGCGCGTGCGCCGGGAGGAGGACGAACGGCACGAGGAGAAAGCCCAGCACGAGCAGGGGAAGCACGAGCAGCTTCCCCAGGTCGTGTTGCCGTGTCATCGACTTCCTCACGGGCACCACACTAGAGACGGCGTGGAAACGCGGCGAAGCGGTATGCCCTCTCTCACACCACTGATTCCGAAGTCGATGTCCCTGCTGGGAAATTCGCTCATGCCGATTCGCGCGGGAGAACTCCGCAACAGTTCTCAGGCGGGGACGAGGGCGTTGGCGGCGCGCGGGACGCATTCGCATGTCGCCGGTAGTGACCCGAAGCGCTCGCCGTCGGCGTAGCCGACGACGCCGGGGGTGGAGAGGTGGACCCGGCGGGCGCGGTAGGTCGTCACCAGCGGGTGGTCGACGTGCGTGCCGGTGTAGAGCGTGGGCAGGAGGCGGACGAGCTGGTCGCGCCTGGCCGCCGCGATGACGGTGACGTCGAGCAGGCCGTCGTCGGGTTCCGCGTCCGGGCAGATCTTCAGGCCGCCGCCGTAGGTCTGGCCGTTGCCGACCGCGACCAGGATCGCCCGCATCGACAGTCGCCGGTCGTCGAGCTCCAGGACGTAGTCGAGCGGGCGCAGCGCGGCCAGTTCGAGGACCATCGCGAGGTTGTAGCGGAGCTTGCCGTGCGGCCACGTCAGCTGGTTGGTGCGCTCGCTGACCAGGGCGTCGAAACCGCCGGAGAACACCGTGCCGAACCAGCGGTCGCCGACGCGCCCGAGGTCGATCGGGCGCGTCGCTCCGTCGAGCAGCGCTCGGGCGGCGGTGACCGGGTCGTGACGCGGGATGCCCAGCATCCGGGTGTGGTCGTTGCCCGTTCCGCCGGGGATCACCCCGAACGGCGTCGTGGTTCCGGCGACCGCTTGCAGCGCGAGGTTGACGATCCCGTCGCCGCCGCAGGCCACCAGCGCGCTCGTGCCCGCGTCGACGGCTCGCCGCGCGAGCGCGAGCGAATCTGCCTCGTCCCGGCCCACCAGGACGGTCGTCGACACCCCGCGCTCCCGCAGGTACCGCAGGGCGCGCACCGCGATGGCCGCGGTGCGCCCCTGCCCCGACTTCGGGTTGACCAGCAGCGAGATGTCGGTGATCACGGGATCAGCTTGCCGGGGTTCAGCACCCCGACGGGGTCCACGGTGGACTTGACGGCGCGCAGCACCGACACGCCGAGCTCGCCGATCTCGTCGGTCATCCACGCGCGGTGGTCCGTGCCCACGGCGTGGTGATGGGTGATGGTGGCCCCCGACCGCATGATGGCGTCGCCGACCGCGCGCTTGGCCTGCCACCACTGCGCCGTCGGGTCCTCGCCGCGCGCGAAGGCCACGGTGAAGTACAGCGACGCCCCGGTCGGGTAGACGTGCGAGATGTGGCACAGCACCAGCGGCGGAGTGCCCTGCGCCTGCAGCGATTCGGTGAGCGATTCCCGGACGGCCTCGCAGGTGCGGGTCAGTTCGGACCAGGTGTTGGCGGTCTCCAGCGTCTCCACGACGGCGTTGACGTCGAGCAGCGCGTCCCGCAGGTACGGGCCGTGGAAGCGGCCGTCGTTCCACTTCTCCGCCGTGCCCGCGCCGAGCGAGGTGCCTCCGGACTCCGCCAGCAGCCGGCTGACGCGCTCGTGGACGGCGACGCGAGCGCCCTCGTAGCGCGTGATCATCAAGCACCCGCCCGACTGCTCCCCGCCGCCGACGTCGTGCGCGGAGGCGAGGTTGACCATCGTCTCGGCCTCGTCGGAGAGCCTGGCGACGGTGGGCAGCGCCTCGTTCTGCGCCAGCACGCGCAACGCCCGGGTGCCCGTGGCGAAGTCCGGGAACGACCACGCCTCGGCTGTCACCTCCTGAGGCTTCGGGTGCACGCGAACCGTCACCTCGGTGATGATCCCCAACGCGCCCTCCGAACCGAGGAAGAGCTGGCGCAGGTCCGGCCCGGCCGCCGAACCGGGGGCGCGGCCGAGGTCGAGCTCGCCGTTCGGGGTCGCGACGCGCAAGCGCTGCACCATCGCGTCGAACCGGCCGTACCCGGACGAGGCCTGGCCGGAGGAGCGGGTGGCCGCGAAGCCGCCGATGCTGGCGTGCTCGAAGCTCTGCGGGAAGTGGCCCAGGGTGAAGCCGTGCCGGCCCAGCAGCTCTTCGGCTTCCGGGCCGCGCAGCCCGGCCTGCAAGGTCGCCGTCTGGGACTCCGCGTCGAGCGCCACCAGCTCGTCCAGAAGGCGCAGGTCCAAGGCGATCACCGAGCCGAAACCGCCGCGCTCGGGTTCAAGGCCGCCGACGACGCTGGTCCCACCCCCGAAGGGGACCACCGCGATTCGGCGTTCGGCGCACAGCGCCAGCAGCGCGCGCACCTGCTCGTGGGAGGCCGGGAGCACCACGGCGTCCGGCGCGGATTCCGCGTCACCGGAGCGGCGGCGCAGCAGGTCGGGAGTGCTCTTGCCGCCGGTGTGCAGCAGCCGGGTGTCGTCGTCGGTGCGCACGCCGTCCTCGCCGACGATCGCCGTCAGCGCGGCGCGCGCCTCCTCGGGCAGCTGCGAGGCCCGCACGCGCACCTGCGACCGGTCCACCGAAGGCGTGTCCCGGCGCACCACACCGAGGAACTGCTCCAGCAGGGTGCGGACGTCTTCGGGCACGGGGCTCGCGCCCTCGGCGGTGCCCCAGGCGTTCCACTCCTGCTCCGGGGTGCGGTGTTCGAGCTCAGTCATGCGTTACAGTTTTACACATGACGTCAAGTCGTAACGACGATGCGATCCTGGATGCGGCCGAGCAGTGCGTGCTCGCGGTCGGGATGCGGCGCACCACGCTGGCCGAGGTCGCGCGCCGGGCAGGGGTCAGCCGCCCCACGGTCTACCGGCGATGGGCCGACGTGCGGACGCTGTCCGCGGACCTGCTCACCCGGGAACTCGTCGGCCTGCTCCCGGAGGACGTCGAGGACGGTTCCCTCGACCGCGGTCTCGACGGGATCGTGCGGACCGCCTCGACCATCCGGCAGCACCCGCTGTTCATCAAGATCCTCGAAACCGACCCGGAACTGCTGATCACCTACGTGTTCGACCGGCTCGGCACCAGCCAGCAGCGAATCCTGGAGGTGCTCGCCACCGCGATCCGCAGCGGGCAGGCGCACCGCACGATGAGGTCCGGTGACCCCGACGAGCTCGCCGCGATGGTCCTGCTGCTCGTGCAGTCCGCGGTCCTGTCCGCGCGCGTCGTGTCCGACTCGCTGCCGCCGGAACGCCTCGACGCGCAGCTGCGCACCGTGCTCGACAACTACCTCCGGCCCCAGGAGTGAACCCGATGACCTCGTTGAACGCCGCACAGCGCACCCGAGACCTGACCGACCTCGCCGACGGGGGACAGGTCGACGTCCTCGTCGTCGGAGGCGGCGTGACCGGGGCTGGCGTCGCTCTGGACGCCGCGTCGCGCGGCTTGAGCGTGGTGCTGGCCGAGAAGCACGACCTGGCCTTCGGCACGAGCAGGTGGAGCTCGAAGCTGGTGCACGGCGGCCTGCGCTACCTGGCCTCCGGCAAGGTCGGCATCGCCTACGAGAGCGCCGTCGAGCGCCGGGTTCTCATGCAGCGCACGGCTCCGCACCTGGTCCGCCCGCTCCCGCAGCTGGTGCCGCTGGTTCCCGGGGTCGGGGCGAAGCAGGCCGCGCTGGTGGCCGCCGGGTTCGTCGCGGGCGATCTGCTGCGCCGCGGTTCCCGGACACCCGGATCGGTCCTGGCCCCACCGCGCTGGGTCTCCCGCGTCGAGACCCGGCGGATGGCTCCCACGGTGCGGCAGGACCAGCTGCGCGGTGGGCTGCTGTCCTGGGACGGTCAGCTCGTCGACGACGCGAGGCTGGTCGTCGGCATCGCGCGGACCGCGGCGGCGCACGGCGCTCGGGTCCTGACGCGGTGCGCGGCGGAGGAGGTCACCGGCGACGGTGCCGTGCTGCGCGACCAGCTGACCGGCGAGGCCGTGCAGGTCCGCGCCCGGAAGGTGATCAACGCCGCCGGGGTCTGGGCGGGTGAGGTGGCGCCCGGACTGCGCCTGCGCCCGAGCCGGGGCACGCACCTGGTCGTGTCCGACGAGGTCTTCGGCGGGCTGGACGCGGGACTGACGGTTCCGGTGCCCGGCACCACGAACCGGTTCGTGTTCGCGCTGCCCGCCGGGCACGGCAGGGTCTACATCGGACTCACCGACGAGGAGCAGGACGGCCCGATCCCGGACGTGCCGACCGCTTCGGCGGACGAGGTCGGCTTCCTGCTGAGCACGGTCAACTCCGTGCTGGCGCGGCCGATTCGCGAGCAGGACGTGCTCGGCACCTACTCCGGCCTGCGCCCCCTGCTGGACGGCGGCGACGGCCGGAGCTCGGACCTCTCCCGCGAGCACGCGGTGCTCACGGGAGACAACGGCGTGATCAGCGTCGTGGGCGGGAAGCTCACGACCTACCGGAAGATGGCGCAGGACGCCGTGGACGCGGCCGCGCTGACCGGTCGCCCGTGCCGCACGCGCGATCTGCCGCTCGTCGGGGCGGCGTCGCCGGCGCAGCTGTCCCTCGTGGACGCGCCGAGCAGGCTGGTCTCCCGCTACGGGACGGAGGCCGCGGCCGTGCTCGCCGAGGCGGCCGACGACCGCCGGATCCTGGAACCGATCGACGGCACCGACGTCACCCCGGCCGAACTGCGCTTCGCGGTGCGGCACGAGGGCGCCCTCGACGTCTCCGACCTGCTGGACCGGCGCACCCGGCTCGGTCTGGTCGCGGCCGACCGCGAGGGAGCGACGAAGGCGGCCGAGGAGGCGCTGAACGCGAGCGCCTGAGAACCGGTGTTCTTGTCGGTGCGCCGCTTACGCTGGTGGCATGACGCCCGAGGAGCTCAAGTCCGCGTGCCTGGCACTGCCCGGCTCGCGGGAGGAATTCCCGTTCGACGAGGCCAACAGCGTCTTCAAGGTGGCGGGCAAGCTCTTCGCGATCAGCAGGTTGGACGCCGAGCCCTTGCGGGTGAGCCTCAAGTGCGAGCCCGATCTGGCGGTGTACCTGCGGACCACCTACCCGTCGGCCGTCCTGCCCGGCTACCACCTGAACAAGCGCCACTGGAACACCGTCGTGGTCAACGACGTCGTCGCGGACCTGCTGGTGCGGGACATGATCGAGGACTCCTACGACCTCGTCGTGGCCGGATTGCCCCGCCGAGAGCGGGAGAAGCTCGGCTGGCTCGGGCTCAGCCGGGGTTGAGCTCGCCTGCCGCGCGGACGTGCTGCTCGGTCGAACGAGCGAGCGCCGGGGTCAGAGGGCGAAGGCGAATGAGCGCAGTACCAGCACGACGACGAACACCGCGGTGAACGCCAGGTCGAGGGAGATCCCACCGAGGCGCACCGGTCGCAGCACCCGCCGTACCGGGGCGATCATGGGTTCCGTCGTCTTGTGGGACAGCTCGCGGGCGCGTCTCACCCACGGGGGTCCCGTGGTGGCCACATGTGCCCAATCCAGCACCAGCCGAGCGATCAGCAGCAGCAGGTACGCGGTCAACGCGTAGCCGAGCAGAGCGCCGATGAGGCTCATGGCGAAACCTTCCGTCGTCGATCGAACATGGCCTTCACCTGCTCAACGGTGGCGGGCCGCCGAAAGTGCCGACCGCACCGATTTCGCGCGCGGAGCGCATGCCCCCGCCCCAGCTGCCGATCAACGCTCCGGCGCTCTGCGGGTTCTCCGGGTCCTCAGCCCTGTTCCTCCAGGCTGCGACGCTGACCGGGCCGGCCAAGGCATGGTGATCCTGCAGGCCCTTCGCGAGGATCTTGCCGTGCGCGGCTCGCATCGCCTCGACGCAGGCCGCGTAGCAGGGCTCGGGCGGCGTCCACGAACACGATGCTCGCACCACCGTCCTCATCGGACGGTTCCATGCCGCGAGGGGTGCGCTGGAAGTGCAGCTCGAAGCCGCTCCACTCGACGGTCAGGTAGACGCGCGGGGCAGGCTGCGGCGGTGGGGCGAACGTTCGTGAGCCTTCTCCGGCTCGCCGGCGGACGGCCGCGGAGTGCTGTCGAGGTGCGCAGGTCGGGGGATCGGATGGTCGGCTTCTCACCTGCGAGCGGGGTGTTTACCCTGGGGCTGTGGAATGGGGTTTGCCGGAGTGGACGGTGCTGGCGCTGCTGCGGGAGCGGTCGCGGCACGGTTTCGCGCTCGCGGCTCTGACCGGTGCGGACGGTTCGCTGGGGCGGGTCTGGCGGATTCCCCGGCCGGTGATCTACCGGGCGCTGGGGCGGGTGGAGTCCGCGGGCCAGATCGAGCCGCTGGCGGTGGAATCCGGATCCGGTCCACAGCGGACGGTGTACGCGCTGACCGACGACGGCCGTGATGCGGTGGAGGCCTGGTTGCAGCGACCCAGCGAGCACGTCCGGCAGCTGCGCTCGGACCTGCTGATGAAGCTGGCCCTGCTCGACCGGCGCGGCCTCGACGCGACGGGCCTGCTGCGCGCCCAGCGCGACGTGCTGGAACCGATCGTGGCCGCCATCGGTGCCGAACGCGAGCAGGAGGAGGGTTTCGACTCGGTCCTGCTCGCGTGGCGGCACGCCAACGCCGGGTCCGCGCTGCGGTTCGTCGAGGACCTGATCGCGGAGGCCGGTTCTCAGGCCGGTCGGGCTCGCCGCCGTACCCAGGACGGCGACTGATCGCATTCGGCGGCGATCGCCCGCCAGCTCAGCCCCGCCGCGCGCCGATCGCGGAGGTAGGCGTCGAGGTCGGGGAACCCGAACCGCTCCGCGACCGCCGCGGCCCGCTCGGCGTAGGACCGTCGCGTGGTCGCGTGCGCGGCCTTGTCCAGGCCGTGCCGGGCGAGGGCGGTCTCGACAGCGCTGCGGCTGAAGCCCGCTTCGACCGAGATCGCGCGCACCGAGCGATGTTTCGCGACGTGCCTGTCAGCGAGGTAGTCGCGCACGGAGGTGAATCCCAGCGGGTGGATCACCGGGAGCCAGCGCGCGTCGTGGCGGCATCGCGCCGCGTCGTCGGCGACCGCCCGAGCCGTGTCCGGATCGACCGTGGCCAGGTGGCGCGAGAGCCAGTCCTTGTGCAGCCCGGCTTCCCGGCTGATGCCGGCCAGGCTGGCCTCGGCGGCCGTGCGATCCCGGACGAGGGCGCCGATGTCGGGGAAACCCAGCCGCGCGGCGGCCTCGGTCCCGGTCTCCCGCAGCTGCCGGAGGTAGCGGCGCCGGGTGCCCTCGGCCCGTGCCTGCCGTGAGATCCCCGCGAGCGCCCGCAGGGTCTTGAGCCGTCGCTGCTGGGGCTGCTTGCGGCCGCGCGCGGCCCGCGCGGCGGCCTCGGCCAGGGCGCCCGAACGCGCCCACTGCCGGCCGAGCCGGTCGCCGGTGCGCACGGTCGGGTCGAGGGCCCGGCGCGTCCGCATCGCCCGCGCCCGACGGAGGCCGGTGCTGGAGCCTTCCAGCGATTCTCCGCGTTCCAGGCCGAACGTCTGCCGGTAGGACAGGTGGTCCCAGCCGTGCGAGCGCAGGTGCGCGAGGACCGACCGGAACCAGCGCCCGCACAGGTGGCACTGCACCAGGTCACCCACTCGGGCAACGGTTCCGAACGGTGCGTGCTGCGCAGCCGTCACAGCCTCACCTCCCGGGCCGACTCTAGTAACAGTGAGACTAGAGCAGGTCCGGGCGGTCGTAAAGCGGGCGTTCGGACTCCGGAATCCGGCGGTCCGGGGAGCTGGTCAGCTCAGGGCGTCGGCGAGGCGGCCGCCCAGTTCGGCGATCACGTTCGCGTCGCCCGGCACGCCGGGCGTCCAGGGCAGCGTCAGACCGTCCTTGGTCTTGTCGGTGTAGCGCGGGATCACGTGCAGGTGGAAGTGGAACACCGACTGCCACGCATCGGCGCCGCAGCAGTTGAGCAGGTTCACCCCGTCCGCGCCGAACTCCAGGGACACGGCTTTGGCGACCCGCTGCGCGGTCAGCGTGACGGCGCTGAGGTCATCGGCCGGGATGTCGAAGAGGTCCTGGCTGTGCCGCTTGGGGACGACCAGCAGGTGGCCGTCCGACGCCGGGTTGATGTCCATGAACGCGCACGTCGTGTCGTCCTCGGTCACCTTCGCGCTCGGAACCTCGCCGGCCACGATCCCGCAGAAAATGCACTGATCACCCATGCGTCGAGCCTAGCGGCAGGAAAACCCCCAGCGCCGGGGGTTTTCCCGGCCGCGCTCGGTCACGGGGTGCTCAAGGACGGGTCGATGTAGTCGCGGAGGTTGTGCTGCCCTTGGAGGACTCCCGCCCGGGTCCAGGTGTCGAAGGTGTTCTGCAGCTGGGCCGCGAAGGCGTCGTCGATCGGGATGCGTCGGTAGGCGATCTGCTCCGAGCGGACCTGGGTGGCGACTTCGATGGGCTGGCGGGCGAACTTCGCGTACCAGCGGTCGAAGTCCTGCGGGTTCTGCCTCGCCCACTCGTAGCTGCGGTCCACGCGAGAGCTGAAGTCCGCGATGGCCCTGCGCTTCGCCGGGTCCTTCGCGGCGGTGTCCGTCGCGCTGAGCACGCTGAGACCGCTGTTGATGCCCGCGCCGTCGGTGAGCACGCGCGCTCCCAACTGGCCGCGAGTGCGGGCCGCGTAGACGCCCCACGTGGCCCACGCGTCGATGCTCCCGGTGGAGAACGCCGAGCTCGCGTCGGTGGGGGCCAGGTAGTTGAGCGTGGCGTCGGACTCCTGGAGACCAGCCTCGTCCAGCGCGCCCAGGACGAGGTAGTGCGCGACGCTGCCGCGCGTGCTCGGCGAGATCCGCTTTCCCTTGAGATCGGCCAGGTCCCGGATCGGGCTGTTGGCCGGGACGAGGATGAACGTGCCCTTGCCGCCGTTGTTCCACGCGGCGACGGCCTTGATCCGCGATCCCCCGGCGATCGCCGACACCGTGGGCGAGTCGGCCGCCGATCCGATGTCGATCGCGTCGGCGCGCAACGCCTCGTGCAGGTTGACCGCAGCGGGGAACCGGGACCACTCGATCTCGTAGGGCAGGTCGTCGAGGAGACCTGCCTCGCGCAGCCGGGATTGCGTCTCACCGGTCTGGTCGCCGACGCGCAGCACCACCCGGTCGTCCGAGGAACCGCACGCCGTCATCGTCGCGACCGCGACCAGCAGCGAGGCGAGAACGGCGATGAGCCGGCGTGCCGGCGGGAGAGAGAACACCACGGTCCTTCCGGGTCAGCCCGCGTGCGCGGGACGGGATCGGTGCGCCAGTTCCTGGCGGACCAGCGGGAGCAGGTGCTGTCCCCAGTCCACGACGTCCTCCAGCGGGTCGTACCCGCGGATCAGCAGCGTGGTGACACCGATGTCGACGTAGTCCAGCAACGCCCGGGCGACCGTCTCCGGGCTTCCCACCAGCGCCGTGGAGTTCCCGGCCGCGCCGGTGGCCCTAGCCGGTGCCGTCCACAGCGCGCGGTCGTGGCGATCGCCCTTGTCGGCGGCGTCGAGCAGCCGCTGGGAACCGACGCCGCGCTCCGCCGACGGGAACGCCAGCATCGCGCCCGGCGATCCGGAGCTGCGGGAGGTGATGGTGTTGAGGATGCCGTGGGCGCGTTCCCACGCCTCCTCGTCGGTGCGGCCGATGATCGGCCGGAACGACACCGAGAACCCCAGCTCGCCGGGGTCCCGGCCCTGCGCGGCCGCGGCCTGGCGCACCGCGGCGATCTGCTCGGCGGTCTCGGCCAGCGGCTCGCCCCAGAGCGCGAACACGTCGGCGTGCTTGCCGCCGACGCGGTAGGCGTCCGGCGAGGACCCGCCGAAGTAGATCGGCAGCGTCCCGTCGACCGGCTTGACCTCGGAGCGGGCACCGGCGAACCGGTAGAACTCGCCTTCGTGGTCGATCGGCTCCTCGGAGGCCCAGACCCGCCGCACGACGTCGAGGTACTCGTCGGTGCGGCGGTAGCGGGCGGGCTTGTCCGAGTAGTCCCCGTCGCGGCGCTGCTCCGTCTCGCTGGCACCGCTGATGACGTGCATCGCGAGCCGCCCGCCGATCAGCTGGTCCAGCGTGGCCAGCTTGCGCGCGGCCAGCGTCGGGGCGACGAAGCCGGGCCGGTGCGCGAGCAGGAAGCCCAGTCGCTCGGTGTGGGCGGCGGCGTAGCTCGCGACGGAGAAGCCGTCGGCGTCCCACGAGTGGTAGCCGATCAGGACCCGGTCGAACCCGGCTTCCTCGTGCGCCCGGGCGAATCGGCGCAGGTAGTCGCGGTCGACGCTCGGGCCGCTCGGCGGGTGGATCTCCGAGGTGTCTGCGGTGCGGATCATTCCCACGAACTCGACGGCCATCTGCCGCTCCGATCTGCCGTCCCACATTGCAATATGAACGTCCCACACGGTATGAACGTGACAGTGTGGTCATCAAGGCCGACCACTATGTAAGAACAGCGAGGAGAAGTCCTTGTCAGGCAACGACAATCGCCCCGACGGCACCGCGGACTGGCACCAGCGGCTGGAGCACATCCGGGGCGGCGGGCTCACGTCGGACACCAATCAGACCTCGGGGATGCGGCGGTTCGAGGCCATCTCGGGCAAGTCCGTCGGCTCGGAGAAGCTGTGGATGGGACGCACCCACGTCGGGCCGGAGACCAACTCCGGCGACCACCACCACGGTGAGGCCGAGACCGCGATCTACGTGGTGTCCGGGCACCCGGTGTTCGTCTTCGCCGAAGGTGCGGACGAGGTCCGGATCGAGACCGAGCCGGGCGACTACATCTTCGTCCCGCCCTACGTCCCGCACCGCGAGGAGAACCCGGCCTCCGACGAGGAAGCGGTGGTGGTGATCGCCCGCAGCACCCAGGAGGGCATCGTGGTGAACCTGCCGAGTCTGTGGGCCGAGGTCGACCCGAACGCCGAGAACTCCGGGGAGTGCGGGTGAACGGCTGTCCCGGCGCCCGCGAGGGGCGGCGATGACCGGCGCGCGTTCCGGCACCCAGTCGGTGGACCGGGCGATGGCGGTCCTGCGCTGCTTCGAGAAGGAGGAGCAGCTCACGCCCACCGCCGTGGCGACCCGGCTCGGCCTGACCGTGAGCACCGCCCACCGCATCATGAGCGCGCTGCACGCCGCCGACATGCTCGCGCAGGACCCCGGTGGCGAGCGCTACTTCCTCGGCCCCACCACCGCGATCCTCGGCAGGCTCGCGCTGGAGCGCATGGGGACGACCGTCATGCAGCCCGTCCTCACCGCGCTGCGCGACCGGACCGGGGAGGCCGTCAGCCTCGGCACGCGCATCGGTGACGAGGTGGCGGTGCTGGTGCAGATCCCCTCGACGCACCCGTTGCGCTACGACCAGGAACCCGGTGCTCGCAACCCGATCCACGTGTGCGCGATGGGCAAGACGTTGCTGGCCTTCGGCACCGAACCGGCGAGGATGCCCGAGCCGTTCGAGCGCCACACGCCGTCCACGATCACCACCCACTCCGAACTCGACGCCGAACTCCGCCGTATCCGCTCGCGCGGTCACGCGTTGAACGATGAGGAGCGTCTCGTGGGCGTGCGCTCGGTCGCCGCCCCGGTGCACGATCACACCGGGCACGTCATCGCCGCGGTCGTCGTGCAGGGCCCCACCGTCCGCTTCGGCGACGACCGGATGAACGAGCTGGTGGAGGCGGTCACCGGCACGGCGCGGGAGCTCTCGTCCCTCTACCGGACGTCGGGAGGTGGGGGATAGCCCTACCTCCGACGGGCGGGTCAGCCACCCTCGAAAGTGCGGGACAGCACCGGGGAACGGAGGGACAGACCCGACGACTCCTGCCGCGAAACGCGGAAGCATTCCTCTTAGACACGGCCGGGTAGGGCTTCCCGGATCACCCGTCGAGAGAGGAAGAGCGAAATGGACACCCAGAGCACCATTCGGCCCGTAGCTACCGACATGGACGGTGTCATTCGCGAGCACGGCGCTGCGCTGCTCTCCTACGCCACGCGCTTGGCCGGTGACCGGTACCTCGCCGAGGACATCGTGCAGGAGACGTGGCTGCGCGCGTGGCGGCACGCCGACCGGCTCAGCAACGGCAACGGATCGGTGCGCGGCTGGCTGCTGCGCGTCGCCCACAACGTGGCGATCGACCAGCACCGCAGCCGCAAGGCCCGGCCGACCGAGGTGGCCTTCGAGAGCGAGGACCTGGCGAACAAGGCCGTGCAGTCGGCGCCCAGCGACGAGGTCGAGAGCCGGATGGTCGTCGACGAGCTGCTCGACCACCTCTCGCCCGCCCACCGCAGCGCGGTCGTCGAGGTCTACGTCACCGACCGCACCACCGCGTCCGCGGCCACGGCGCTCGGCGTCCCGGTCGGAACGGTGAAAAGCCGCCTGCACCACGCGATCCGCTCGCTGCGCGACCGGTTCCCCGCCCCGATGCTGGAAGCGGCCTGATCAGCTCAGCGCGTGGCACGGGGTCGCGTCGGGCACCTCGGCCTCGACGCGCACGTCGGCGAACGTGACGTCCATCTGCCGCTGGGACCACACCAGGAACGGCGTGTTGACCCGCCGCGGATCGAGACCTCCGCTCACGAAGCACGACAGCGGGATCTTCACCGTCGAGCGGCGTTCCGGCGTCATGCCGCTGAACAGCTTGGTCGCGGAAACCTCCGAGCGGCAGGGGAATTCGCAGTGCATGCCGATCTTCGTGCTGTTGCCGGTCGGAGCGGTGTGCACGATCGCGTCGAAGACCAGCGCGCCACCGTTCTCGGAGTAGGCCCTGAGATCGAGCGGGGTGCGGGGCTCGTCGGTCTGCAGGTACACCTGGGCCGGCTTGTTCTCCATCCAGGACACCCGCAGGCCGTTGTTGGCCCGGTCGGTGGTCGCCTTGATGACCGTTCCCTGCTCGGTGACCTCGTCGAAGATGTAGGAACCGCCCCAGTTGACGTCGGAACCCAGGTACCCGGCGAACGGGCTGATCGGCTTGCCCGCGAACACGTTCAGCGGACCGTCCGGTGGAGCCGGCTTCTCGGCGACCGCGCCTCCAGGGGCGTCGGACTCGCCGTCGGTGGTGGCGAAGATGGTGATGCCCACGCCGATCACCAGCGCGGCCGCCGCCGCGACGACCGGCACCAGCCAGCCCTTCCTCTTCCGCGTCGGCGGTTCGGGAACCGGCTGCGCGGCACCGGTTTCCGGTGTCCCGTCGGCAGCGGGGGCGGGCCGGGGCTGCGTTGCGGTGCGCGCCGCGCCCAGGGCGACGGTGAACTTCGGGTGCAGGGTGACCCGGACGGGCTTGTTGAACTCCTGGGAGAGCATCTGCGCCACCAGCGGGACCCTGGAGGAACCCCCGGCCAGCAGGACCGCGGAGAGGTCCTCGGCGCGGATCCCGGCCGAGACCGTGGTCCGGTGCAGCGCCTCGGTGGTGAGCTGGACCGACGGCCGGATCATCTCGTTGAACTCCAGCCGCGTGATCGTGACGCCGCGCGGCCCGGAGGGCAGCGGGATGGTCAGGTTCACGTCCGGCTCGGTGGAGAGCTCTTCCTTGGCGCGCACCGACATCGCCTGGATCGTCGCGAGAGCGGACGCGGCCCGGGGGTCGGTGACGTCGAGCCTGCTGATCGCGCCGTCGAGCCGCTGGTCGATGTGCGCCAGCAGCGCCTCGTCGAAGTCGATGCCGCCGAGGTGCTCGATGCCCTCCGGCGTTCCCAGGATCTCCATGCGACCGGCGCGCATCCGCAGGATGGTCGTGTCGAACGTGCCGCCGCCGAGGTCGTAGACGGCCACGACCTCGCCGTCGTCGAGCCTGCGCTCGGTGGAGTAGTGGGTCGCCGCCGCTTCCGGTTCGGTGATCAGGCGGAAGTCCTCCACGCCCGCCAGCCGCGGGACCTCGGTGAAGTGCTCCTGCCGGTACGGACCCCAGATCGCGGGGTAGGTCAGCGCGACGGATTCCGGCGCGGCGCCCATCTCGCGGGTCACGGTGTCGAGCACGTCGCGCAGCTGCGCGGCCATCAGCGCGGCGGGCGAGTAAGCCGAACCGCCGAGCACCAGCGGTGTGGGATCGCCCAGCCTGCGCTTGAAGTTCCGGGCCACCTGGGCCGAGTCGGACACCGCGCCCAGAGCGGACTCTCCGGTGAGCAGCGCACCGTCGGGTGCGGGGTGCGCTACCGAGGGGACGACCACTCCGGACGACAACGACACCATGCGGGTACCAGCCGGGCCGCTGACCGCGGCGGAGGTGAACGAAGTCCCGAGGTCGATGCCAACGCCGTAACGCACCTTGTGTGCTCCCTTCGCGTCAGCAAAAGATAATCACAACTGCAGCCGCGTCAACCCTATGCCTGGAGCAAAACGGTGGGGATAGCCCTACCTTCGCAACGGGCTGGCACCCTTTTGCCGGGCAGCCACTCGCGCGAGGCTGGGACGATGGTCGGGACTGCGCGCAGGTACAACGTGCGGGGCGGCGGTACGTGGCTGCCCGGTTGGCTGCGCGTACCCGGACGCAGCACCGCGCGGTACCGCTTCGAGCTGGAGCGGGAGCTCAACGACGGACCCGCCGCCGGTCTGTCGGCGCTCGCGGTCGAGCTGGACCTGTTCTCCGCCGGGGTCGCCGACCTGCGCCTGGCCTCCCACGTGGAGGTCCTCCGGGAGACGGTCTTCTCGCTCATCGAGAACGTCCGCCAGCTCGGCGGCCTGATCCACCCGCCGGTTCTCGCCGAGGGACTGGAACCGACGTGCGTGTCGGTCGCCGAGCGCTTCGACCTGCGGCTGGGTCTGGACCTGCCCGATCACGAGCTCAGCTCGCAGGGCAGGCTCCGGACCGGGCTCCTGGTCGCGGATCGCCTGGCTACGCTGGAGCCCGGCACGACCGTGCGGGTGCGGGTGCGAGGCAGGAGGTTCGTGCGGGTGCGCATCACCGAACAACGACCGGGATCCCGGGTGCGGCGGAACCTGAGGGCGGTGCTGCTGTGCGGGTAGCCATCGCCGAGGACGGCGCGCTGTTCCGGGAAGGACTCGTCCTGCTGCTGCAGGCCGCCGGCCACGAGGTGGTCGGCTGCGTCGGCGACGGCGATTCGCTGCTGGGCATCGTGGCCACCGAGCAGGTGGACGTGGCGGTCCTCGACATCCGCATGCCACCGGAACCCGACGGCGGTCTGACCACCGCGGAGAAGATCCGCGCGCGCAGCCCGGAGACCGGTCTGCTGCTGCTGTCGCACTACGCCGAGACGCACTACCTGATGCGCGTGCTGGAGATCGGTGCCGAGCGCATCGGCTACCGGCTCAAGGAGCGGGTCGCCGGCGTGCAGGTGCTCGCCGACACGCTGGACCGCATCACCGCCGGTGAGATCGTGATCGAACCGACACTCGCGAAGCGGCTGGTCGAGGCCCCCGCCGGTCGGGCGGACAGTCCGATCTCGACGCTCACCGACCGGGAGCAGGACGTGCTGCGGCTGATGGCCGAGGGGCACGCCAACAACGCGATCGCCAAGGAGCTCTACGTCTCCGCCAAGGTCGTCGAGAAGCACACCGCGTCGATCTTCACCAAGCTCGGGCTCCCGCGCGATCAGGCGGTCCACCACCGCCGGGTGCTCGCGGTGCTCGCCTACCTGAGGTCGAGCCGGATCGAAGGGTGAGCCCGGTGTTCCCGCGCTCGACCCGCCCAGCGGAACCGGACGTGCCCGCGCGGCACGACGCCACACCTGGAACCGCGGCCGCGGCCGCGTACTGAAAGGCCCGCATGCGCAAGAACCGGCGCGCCCACGAGGTCGTGGCGTCCGTGCCCCAGGAGAGGTTGATCGGCGCTCTGGTCGATCAGCTGGCGGACGCCGTCGGCGGTCGCGCCGCGTACTGCGTGCCCGCTGCGGGACGTCCCGAGGACTTCGACGTGGTGGCCGCCTCTCCGGACGCCGGCCACAGCGGACTCGGCGAGGAGTCGGCCCGCGAACCGGTGCGCGGTGGCGGGATGCTGCTGGTCGGGAGTGCCCGGCGGTGGGGTGCCAAGGAGCAGGCGGCGTTGCGGGAGACGGCGGGCTGGCTGGCGGTGACCGCGGACTCCGAGGGGTTGCGGGAGGGCCACGAGCGCGCGGCGGAGCGGTTCCGGGAGTTGCGCGGCGAGGTCACCACCGCGCGCGAGCGCTTGGCGCACGTGCGCGATCTGGAGCGGCGCAGGCTCGTTCGCGCGATCACGACCTCGACCCTGCGCGACCTCGACGACCTGCGCCGGCGCTTGCGCGGTTTCGGCGAGCAGCTCGCGGAGGGCAGCGAGGTGGCCCGGATCGCCGAGATCGGCACCGCGGTGGACGACATGCTCGACACGTTCCGGACCGTGGTGCGCGGCGTGTACCCGGCGATGCTGCCCGACCGCGGGCCCCGGGCGGCGTTGGAGGAGCTGGCGGCGACGTTGCCGCACCGCGTCAGGTTCGCCGGGGATCTGGGCAGGCGCGTGGGCTGGCAGATCGAGTCCGGTTTCTACCACGCGGTCGCGGCGGTGCTGAACCTGCTGGCGGGCGACGGGATCAACCGCGACGATCCCACCGTCGAGGTGGAGTTCGTGCGCGACGAGGCGCTGGGCGCGCGGCTGCGGGCCTCGGTCGGTGACCTGTCGGCGGGGGACCTGCGCGCCGCGCTGCACCAGGACGCCGAACGCCTCGGCGTCCTGGGTGGGGCGATGGAGTGCGCCGTGACCGGGGGCGCGGCGGTGGTGACGGTGCGGCTGGCGGACCGGACGACGAGCACCACGACGTCGCAGGGCGAGGCGAGCGCGCTGTTCCAGCTCGTCTCGGACCTGGTCAAGCAGGGGCAGGAAGCGGCGGGCGCGGGACCCGGCAGGGCGGGCTGGGACAGCATCGCGGCACGGCTGGTGCAGCCGCCGCGCCTGGCGATCGTCTCCGACGCCGCCGGACCGGACTCCGCGGAGGTCGACAGCGCGTCCCTGCTGGGGGTGACCGTGGTGTTCGCCGGGGGACCGGCGGATCGGCAGCTGGCGGAGGAGATCCTGGCCGACGACGGCCCGCGCGGTTCGGTCGACGCGGTGCTGTGCCGGGTCCCGCCCACGCCCGAGTTCTGCGCGACGTTGCGCCGAGGCCGGCACCGGGTGGAGCTCAGCGAGACCGCGACCGCGGACGAGGTGGCGCGCAGGCTGGTCACCTGGACACCGGTGATCGCGGCGCGGCGCGCGATCGTCTCGGCCCGGGCGCTGCTGCCGGGACTGCCCGCGGATCACCCGCTGCGCTGGTCGGTGGACCGGATCGCGACGGAAGCCCACGAGATCACCGAGCTGGACCTGCTCGACGAGCTCGTGCGCGGCGACACCCGCCTGCTGCGCGGGGCGAGCGAGGCCGCTGCCCGACTGCTCGGTGCCGAAGGCGCGGACCCGCGTTCCCGCCTGGGTCTGGAACCGGAGGCCAACGACGAGCAGGTCCGCGTCGCGGCTCACCGGGCGGCCGACCGCTGGCGAGCGCACGCGGTCCGCCCGATCACCGGAGGCCGGGACGCCGCAGCCTGCGACGTCCTCGTCCGCACAGCAGAAGGCCTCCTGCAAACCTGACAGTTGTGGGTGGGGTGCTGTGGGTGGGGTGGGGAAGTTTTCATGAAAACTTCCCCACCCCACCCGCACGACCGCGCAGAACGAGACCGGAACAGATCAGCGCGGTACGAAGGCCGTGATCGTCGTTCCTCGTCCTGGTGCTGATCTCACGTCGATCCTCCCGCCGACGGTGGCCATCCTGGCGGAGAGGTTCGGCAGTCCCTTGTTGCGCCCGGTGATGGTGAACCCGGGCCCGTCGTCGGAGACGACGAATTCGAGTCCTGCGGCGTTGTCGCGGACGGTGACGCGGATGGTCGCTCCGGGTGCGTGCTTGTGCGCGTTGTTCACGGCTTCCAAGCACGCGAAGTACACGGTGGATTCGACGAGCGGCGGGTAGCGGCGCAGGAATCCGGTGGTGTCGAGGACGACGTCGGAGTGCGCGTCGAGTTCGGCGCGCAGCGCGCCCGCGAGCCCTTCGGTGGACAGCGGGATCGGCAGGATCCCGGCGGCGGTGTCGGTGAGCGCCTTTTCGGCGGCGTCCAGTTTGGACTCCAGTTCGGCGAGCCGTTCCGGGGTGGCGCCGGTGTGCTCGACGAGGGCCATCGACATCTTGAGCGCGACGAGGTGGTGCTGCGCGCCGTCGTGCAGGTCGCGTTCGAGGCCGCGTCGTTCCTGCTCCATCTCGACCGTGGTGCGCCACCGGTCGTCGACGAGTTCGCGTGCGGCGGCGTCGCCGTCGCGGCGGAGCCGGTCGGTCTCGGCGGCCAGCCGCAGCGCCACGAGCGGGGGGCCGAGGACGGCGGCCAGCGAGTCCAGCGGCCCGGCGGATTCGGGTGCCACGGCGAGCACGGCCTGCACTCGGCCGTCGTACTCGACGGGTTTGCTGAGCCACCGGTCTTCGCCGCGTCCCCACTGGTGGCGTTCGCCTGCGATGGTGAACGCGCAGCCGGTCGCCCCGAGCGCGGTGCCGATGACCTGGGCGAGGGAGAACGCGTCGGGCGCGTGGCAGAGCCCGGCGAGGTGGTCGGCCACCGCCTCGACGGCCCGCTTCTCCTGAGCACGCATCCCTCGAACCGTAGCGGTGCGCGTGGGAGCGCTCTCGCTGCGGTCCCGCTGCTCAGAAGTGGTGCGCAATATGGAGACTGATTTTGTCTAAAAGATTGTGAACAATCGTGGCGATAGTTTAGGTTCCTGGCAGCCGAGCGGAACGCGCCGCACTCGCGGCGGCCCGATGGAGGAGTGCCATGCCCGCCGACACCGCGCACCACCGGGGTTCGCAGACAGCGATCCCGTGCCTGCTCATGCGAGGGGGCACCTCGCGGGGACCGTTCTTCGACGAGCGCGCGCTGCCCGCCGACGCCGCCGCTCGCGACGCCGTGCTGCTGGCCGCGCTGGGCTCGCCCGACGAGCGCCAGATCGACGGGATCGGGGGAGCCCACCCGCTGACCAGCAAGGTCGGCATCGTCGCACCGGGCGCGCGGCCGGGCACCGACGTCGAGTGGACCTTCGGCCAGGTGCAGCCCGGCGGCGCCGCCGTCGACGTGACCTCCAACTGCGGGAACATGCTGGCCGCGGTGCTGCCGTTCGCCGTCGAGACCGGGATGGTCGTGCCCGAGGGCGACCGCACCACCGCCCGGGTGCTCACCCGCAACACCGGCATGGTCGCCGAGATCACCGTGCGCACGCCCGCCGGCCCATCCGGGCAGCGGCACGTCGACTACGCAGGTGAGGCGCACATCGACGGTGTTCCCGGCGGTGCAGCGCCCATCGAGATCGGCTTCCTCGACACCGCGGGATCGGTGGCGGGCTCGCTGCTGCCCACCGGCCACGTGCGGGACACCGTCGAGATCGCCGAGCTCGGGCCGGTCGAGGTGACGCTGATCGACAACGGTCAGCCGCTGGTCATCGTCGAGGCAGCGCGGCTCGGGGCCACCGGGTACGAGTCGCCCGCCGAGATCGACGGGGACGAGGCGCTCAAGGCGAAGGTGGAGGCGCTGCGCCTGATCTGCGGTCACCGCATGGGACTCGGCGACGTCACCGACGAGAACTACCCGAAGATGACGCTCGTGGCGCCGCCGCGGCACGGCGGCAGCGTGTCCACCCGCAGCCTCATCCCCCGGGTCGCCCACCGGTCGATCGGCGTGCTCGCCGCGGTCACCGCCGCCACCGCCTGCGTCCTGGAGGGCAGCGTCGCCCACCGGGTCGCCGCACGCGTCGCCGGCGACGAACCGACGGTGTCGGTGGAGCACCCCTCCGGCGAGTTCAGCGTGACCCTCGGGCTCGATCCCGATGACCCGCAGAAGGTCGTGCGCTCGGCGCTGCTGCGCACCGCGCGGCTGCTGATGTCCGGCGACGTCCTCGTCCCGTCCTCCCACTGGAACACCGTCGCGAAGGAGCGATCCGCGTGATCATCGACGTCCACGGCCACTACACCACCGCTCCGGGTCCGCTCGGCAGCTGGCGCGACGCCCAGGTCGCCGGGCTGGACGACCCGGCGAAGCGCCCCGATCCGGCCGGCCCGATCATCAGCGACGACGAGATCCGCGAATCGCTGGAGACCCAGCAGCTGCGGCAGATGGACGAGCGCGGCATCGACGTCACCGTGTTCTCGCCGCGCGCGTCGTTCATGGCCCACCACATCGGCGACTTCGAGACCTCCTCGACGTGGGCGCGCATCTGCAACGACCTGTGCCACCGGGTCGCCGAGCTCTACCCGCAGCGCTTCGCCTTCGGTGCCATGCTTCCCCAGTCGCCCGGGGTCGATCCGGCGACCGTCCTCGACGAGTTGGAGCGCGTCGTCGACCTGGGCGCGGTCGCGGTGAACATCAACCCCGATCCCTCCGGTGGGCGCTGGAACGCGCCGCCGCTGACCGACCGCTCCTGGTACCCGTTGTGGGAGAAGCTCTCCGAGCTCGAACTGCCCGCCATGGTGCACGTGTCGACCAGCTGCAACCCGGCGTTCCACACCACCGGTGCGCACTACCTCAACGCCGACACCACGGCGTTCATGCAACTGCTGCAGGGCGATCTGTTCACCGAGTTCCCCGAGCTGCGGCTGGTCATCCCGCACGGCGGCGGCGCGGTTCCCTACCACTGGGGTCGCTTTCGCGGTCTCGCGCAGGCGATGGACCGCCCCGATCCCGAGGAAGCCTTGCTGCGCAACGTCTTCTTCGACACGTGCGTCTACCACCAGCCCGGGATCGACCTGCTCCTGGACGTGATCCCGCACTCCAGCGTGCTGTTCGCCTCCGAGATGGTCGGCGCCGTCCGAGGGGTCGACCCGCGCACCGGTCACCACTTCGACGACACCCGCCGCTACGTCGAGAAGGCCGGTCTGTCCGCCGAATCCCTCGCAGCGATCGAAGAGGGCAACGCCCGTCGCGCCTACCCGCGTCTCGACGCCCGTCTGACCGCCCAAGGCCGCTAGGCGGTGCTGTGGGTGGGGTGGGGAAGTTTTCATGAAAACTTCCCCACCCCACCCACAGCCCACCCCATCCACACACCACTCATGACCCCGCCACCGACGAAGGAGTCCTCGTGCACGAACTCGGAGTAGTCCACCGCACCGTCCAGCGAGCCGATCGCGAGGCCGTCGAGGCCCTGTCGCGGTTCGGAGTGGCCACGGTGCACGAGGCGATGGGCAGGGTCGGCCTGATGCGCCCCTACATCCGGCCCGTCTACCGGGGAGCGAAGCTCTGCGGCACGGCCGTCACCGCTCTGCTGCAGCCCGGCGACAACTGGATGCTGCACGTGGCGACCGAGCAGGTGCAGGACGGTGACGTGGTCGTGGCCGGCTGCACGACCGAGTGCGAGGACGGCTTCTTCGGCGAACTGCTCGCGACGTCGATGCGCGCCCGGGGCGCCAGGGGCCTGATCATCGACGGCGGCTGCCGCGACGTGGAGGACCTGCGCGAGATGGACTTCCCGGTCTTCTCCCGGGCCGTCAACGCCAAGGGCACCGTCAAAGCCACCCTCGGCTCGGTCAACGTCCCGGTCGTGGTGGCCAACGCGCTGGTCAACCCGGGTGACGTCGTCGTCGCCGACACCGACGGCGTGGTCGTGGTGCCCGCTGCCAGGGCCACCGAGGTCGCCGACGCGGCGGCGCGGCGCGAGGCGAACGAGGAGGGCAAGCGCGAGCGGTTCCAGGACGGCGTGCTCGGCCTGGACCTCTACGACATGCGCGCGAAGCTCGCGGACCTGGGACTGACCTATGTCGACTGAGGTGACCCCAGGGTGGCTGCCCTGGCACCCGAACCCGAGCGCACCGGCCTTCACCGCACCCGACGGCGCCGTCGACGCGCACTGCCACGTCTTCGGACCCGCCGAGCAGTTCCCGTTCGCGCCGGAGCGCAAGTACACGCCGGTGGACGCGGCCCAGGAGCAGCTGTTCGCGCTGCGCGACCACCTCGGCCTGTCCCGCAACGTCATCGTGCAGGCCACCTGCCACGGCACCGACAACTCCGCCCTTCTCGACGCGCTGCACGCCTCTGGAGGGCGGGCGCGCGGCGTCGCCTCGGTGAGCGCCGATGTCACCGAGGACGAGCTGGAACGCCTGCACGAAGCAGGGGTTCGGGGCGTCCGGTTCAACTTCGTCAAGCGCCTGGTCGACGACGTGCCGACCGAGGCGCTGACGACCATCGCCGCGAAGATCGCCCCGCTGGGCTGGCACGTCGTCCTCTACTTCGAAGCCCCGGACCTGCCGGACCTGGAGGAGTTCTTCCTGTCGCTTCCAGTTCCGCTGGTGATCGACCACATGGGACGTCCCGACGTCACCGCGGATCCCGGAGGACCGGAGTTCACCGCGTTCCTCGACTTCGTGGGTCGCAGCGGCGCCTGGGTCAAGGTGTCCTGCCCGGAGCGCCTGACCAGGACCGGGCCTGCCGCGCTGGACGGACAGCGGCACGCCTACCGCGACGTCGTCCCGTTCGCCCGCGCGGTCGTCGCGGAGTTCCCGGACCGCGTGCTGTGGGGAACGGACTGGCCGCACCCCAACCTCACCGATCACATGCCCGACGACGGCCTGCTGCTGGACCACGTCCCGCAGATCGCCGTCACCGCCGAGCAGCAGCAGGCGCTGCTGGTGGACAACCCGATGCGCCTGTACTGGCCCGAAGAGCAGGGCTGAGCGACGTCCGGGCAACGACGCCCACTTCCACCAGTGGCTGTTGGCGAATGCGGCGGAGCCGCATCCTCTTGCACCACCTGAGCAGCCGGCACCGGCGCTCAGGTTCCGCTACCCGCACCGCCCGGCAAGGCAATTCCGCCGCAACAGTTCTCAGGAGACCGCAGTGCCGCACTCCGCCACCAACTCCGCCAACCGGCTCGACCGGTTGCCGATCTCCAGGTTCCACAAGACCACCATCGTCGCCCTGGCGTTCGCCTACTTCTTCGAGTTCGCCGACATCAACACGTTCGCCATCACCGCCCCCAAGGTGCGCGTGCTGTGGGGTTCGGATGTCAGCCACATCGCCTACGTGACCTCGTCGTCGTTCGTGGGCATGTTCCTCGGTTCGGTCGTGGCGGGCTGGCTGGCAGACCGGCTGGGCCGCAAGCGCACCCTGACGCTGACCACGATGTGGTTCTCGGTCTGGTCGCTGGCGACCGTGTTCGCGTGGGACATGTTGTCGATGGGCGTGTTCCGCGTCCTGACCAGCGCGGGTCTGTCGGCCATGACCGTGGTCGCGGTCGTCTACCTCAACGAGGTGTTCCCGCGGGCGAAGCGCGGGAAGTTCCAGGCCTACGTGATCATGATCGGCATCTGCGGCACCCCGGCCACCAACCTCATCGCCTCGCTCGTGGTGCCGATGGGGGAGCAGACCTGGCGCCTGGTCTACCTGTGGGGCGCGCTGGGCGTGCTGTTCCTGGTGTTCCTGCGCGGGCTCGTGGAATCCCCGCAGTGGCTGGAATCGCGTGGTCGTCACGGCGAGGCCGACGAGGTGCTGCGCTCGCTGGAATCCCAGGCCGCCGCCGAGCACGGCGAACTGCCCGCCGCCGCGGAGCCGGTGGCGGCCGAACCCGCCGCCGCGCCCGGTCTGAGACTGCTCAAGCAGAAGAAGTTCCTGCTCCCGACGCTCCTGCTGTCGGTGCTGTGGATCACCCAGACCATCGGCTTCTTCGGGTTCTCCTCGTGGGCCCCGACCCTGCTGGCCGCCGAAGGCGTCAGCGTGGAGGACTCCATCTTCTTCGTCGCGCTGACGACCGTCGGTGCGCCGCTGGGATCGTTCCTCGCCGCGCAGGTCACCGACCGGTTCGAGCGCAAGTGGTGCCTCGTGGTGTTCGGGCTGATCATCGCCGCGTCGGGCCTGTTGTACGGGCTGACCTTCGTGCCGGTGCTGGTCGTGGTCTTCGGGTTCATGGTCAACCTGTTCGAGCGCGGCTACACCGCCCTGGCCTACGCCTACTCCCCGGAGCTCTACGACACCGACGGCCGCTCGCTGGGCACGTCGATCTCCTACGGCGTGGGCAGACTGTCCAACGCGGTGGGTCCGCTGATCATCGCCGGGCTCTACAGCGGATTCGGGTACATGACGGTCTTCTACTTCATCGGCGGCACCTGGATCGTGGGCGCCCTCGCCCTCGCGCTGTTCGGGCCTGCCACCCGCAAGATCCGGCTGCAGGCCGCCGAATCCGTCTGAGCAGTTCGCCCCCGCGCCCGCCCGGTGCTCCACCGGAGGCCGTTCAACGTGCCTTCACCGGATGGTCGCGGGGGAGTGGAAACGAATTGGCCGAACACGCCGACGGCGATGCCGGAGGTGGTTCGCGCTGGGCTCGTAGGCTTGGCTCCGTGGTTCGCCTGGTGCATCTCAACGGTCCGCCCGGGATCGGCAAGTCGACGCTGGCCCGGCGGTACGCGGACGAGCACCCCGGGGTGCTCGAATTGGACATCGACCGGCTGCGCGGGATGATCGGCGGCTGGCGCGACCGCTTCGCCCAGACCGGTGACATCATCCGGCCTTTGGCGCTGAGCATGGCCGGTGCGCACCTGAGCGGCGGGCGGGACGTCGTGCTGCCGCAGTTCCTCGGCAACATCACCGAGATCGAGCGCTTCGAGGCCGTGGCGCGCCAGAACGGCGCCGAGTTCCGGGAGATCGTGCTGCTGGACACCAAGCAGCGATCAGTCGAGCGGTTCGCGCGGCGCGGTGGTGGCGGCGACGCGGAATGGCACCGGCAGGTCAAGACGATCGTGGAGCGGGAGGGCGGCGCCGCCTTCCTCGCCCAGATGCACGACCGCCTGGCGGACGTGATCCGCGCCCGTCCGGCCGTCACGGTGCTGACCAGCGAAGAAGGTGCGATCGAGAGCACCTACGGCGCGCTGCTCTCGATCCTCCGGCGGTGATCGCCGCGGCGCCGGTCCCCCCTCGAAGACCGGCGCCGCAGCGGATGTCCCGTCCGCCCGGGCTCGTGGCTCAGCGCGGACAGGTGGACCGCCGAGGTGCGCGTGATCGTCCCGATCAGCGCGAAACCCCGTGAGATGAGGCGATGATCGGTGGAACGCTGCAACTCCATGGGTTTCGTCCTCTTTCGAGAAGCGCCCGGTACGCAGGGCGCACCGGACGAGCCCTCGCGGAGCTCCCCGGGTACGCGCCGCCCGGGGAACACGTGCGTCGCAGGAGCGAGGGTCCGGAACGCGACCGACTGTAAAGTAGCTCTACCAATCGGTCAATCAATCAGGCCGACCCGCTACTCTGACCGCATGGAACGGGTCGACGGCCGGAAGTTGCGCTTCCAGCACCGTCGCGGCGAAGTGCTCGCCGCCGCGACGGAGCACGCCCTGGACGAAGGGCTCGACGAGCTGTCGCTGCGCAAGGTCGCCCAATCGGCAGGGGTCAGCCACGCGACCCTGGTGCACCACTTCAGCTCCAAGGACGGACTGGTCGCCGAGATCGTCGACCGGGTGCTGTCGGAAACGCTGTCGCTGCCCGACATGCCGCGCGACCACCCGGATCCGGTGCGCGCCATCTGGCGCCGGGCCACCGGCGAGAACTCGCTGCGCTACGTCCGGCTGTTCGTCGCGATCACCGGCCGGGCGATGCACGGGGACCCCGCGCTGACCAAGGCCGTCGCGGCCTCGATGAACCAGCGGATCGACCTCATCGCCGCCGGCCTGGTCCTCCACGGGTGCCCGGAGCCGCGGGCCCGCACGCTGGCGACCTCGCTGATGGCGACGCTGCGAGGTCTGTTCATCGACCTGCTCACCACGGGCGACGAGGACCGCGTCAACGCCGCCTTCGAGGACTTCGCGAAGCAGATCGAACACCGAGCGGCCCGTTGGTGACGGACGGGGCGGTTTTGGTCCGAATTGACCCGGCAAAACGGACACCGATCCTGGGCGGTTCGGACCAAAACTGCCAGGATCCCCAAAACTGCCGGGGTAGTCAGGGCTTTCGGGCCACTGCTCCGAAGATGAGGTTGGTGATCTCGGACTTCGCGGTGAGGGAGGGGCCTTCGGGCCACCAGTCGACCGTGCGGACCAGTCCGGGAGGCATGATCTCCAGGCCGTCGACGAAGGTCAGGACCTCCTCGTTGCTGCGCCACCAGCAGGACTCGACCATCTCGTTCAGGGTGCGCTCGATCTTGCCCGCCAGCTCCCGGTGCTCCTCCGAGCCCTCGGGCCAGCTGAAGTGCGACATCGCCACGTAGGAGCCGGGCGGCAGCGCTCGGACGTAGCGCTGCATGACCTCGCGCGGGCGGTACTGCTCGGCGACGTGGTGCATGGTGCCGGAGTGGATCAGCGCGATCGGGCGCTCGAAGTCCAGGTTCCGGGTGATGACCGGGTCGGCGAGGATGTCGTCGGGGTGGCGCAGGTCGTTGATGGAGAAGTGGGTGTTCTCGTTCTCCGCGAGCATCGCGCGTCCGTAGGCGGCGACGGTCGGGTCGTTGTCGACGTAGACCACGACGGCGTCGGGGTTGTTGGCCTGGGCGATCTGGTGCACGTTCTGCATCGTCGGAAGCCCGCAGCCCAGGTCCAGGAACTGGTCGATCCCGGCGTGCAGCGGCGAGCTCAGGAACCGGACGGCGCGGGTCAGCCAGTACCGGTTCTCCTGGGCCAGCGGCCTGGCCTCGGGCACGATCTCCTCGATGGCGTCGAGGATCGTGCGGTCGACCTCGAAGTTGTCCTTGCCGCCCAGCCAGTGGTCGTAACCGCGGGCGACGCTGGGCGAGGTCGTGTCGATGTCGGTGACGGGCCGCTCGTCGTGCATTGGGTCATGATCGCGCGTCGCGGTCCCCGTGTCGACGTCCGGGGTGCCTCACTCGTCCAACGATTTCCCGCTCATCTCAATGGCTTCCGGACAACTCCCCGGTCAGGCGGCCGTGCATGGCCGCGCTCTCCTCGTTGAGGCCCACGATCTCGACCCGCTTGCCGCGCGCCTCGTACCTGGTGGTGATGTCGTCGAGCGCGGCGACGGTGGAGGCGTCCCAGATGTGCGCGTCGGTGAGGTCGATGACCACGTCGCCGGGTTCGGCGGCGTAGTCGAACCGGTGGACGAGGTCGTTGCTGGAGGCGAAGAACAGCTCGCCGGTGACGTGGTGGACGATCTGGGTGCCGTCCGGGTCGGTGACCGAGGTGACCTCGACGAGGTGCGCGACGCGGCGGGCGAAGATGACCATCGCGGTGATCGATCCGACGACCACGCCGATCGCCAGGTTTCCGGTGGCGATCACGCAGGCCACCGTCACCACCATCACGACGATCTCGCCCGCGGGCATCCGCTTCAGGGTCTTCGGCGCGATGCTGTGCCAGTCGAAGGTGCCGATGGAGACCAGCACCATCACCGCGACCAGCGCGGCCATCGGGATCTGCGAGACGAGCGGTCCGAACGCGATGCACAGGACCATCAGGAAGGCACCGGCCAGGAACGTCGACAACCGCGTCCGGGACCCGGCCGTCCTCACGTTGATCATGGTCTGCCCGATCATCGCGCAGCCGCCCATGCCGCCGAAGAAACCGGTGACGATGTTGGCGACGCCCTGCCCGATCGACTCGCGGGTCTTGTTCGAGCGGGTGTCGGTGATGTCGTCGACCAGCTTCGCCGTCATCAGCGACTCCATCAGCCCGACCAGCGCGAACGCCAGCGCGTAGGGAGCGATGAGCTTGAGCGTGTCCGGGGTGAGGGGCACGTCCGGGATCCCGGGCAGCGGCAGCGACGAGGGCAGCGCGCCCTTGTCGCCGACCGTCGGCACGGCGATGCCGGCGGCGACCGTCATTGCGGTCAGCGCGACGATCGACACCAGCGGGGCCGGGACCGCCTTGGTGAGCCTCGGGAACAGCACCATGATCACCAGACCTGCCGCGAACAGCGGGTACACCGGCCACGGCACGCCGACGAGCTCGGGGACCTGGGCCATGAAGACCAGGACGGCCAGGGAGTTGACGAACCCGACCATGACGCTGCGCGGCACGAACCGCATCAGCTTCGCCACGCCCAGCGCGCCCAACGCCACCTGGAACACCCCGCCCAGGATCACGGTGGCCACCAGCACGCCCATCCCGTGCTCGCGGGCAAGCGGCGCCACGACCAGCGCGATCGCGCCGGTGGCGGCCGAGATCATCGCGGGCCTGCCGCCCGCGATAGCGATGACCACGGCCATCGTGAACGAGGCGAACAGCCCCACGCTCGGATCGACCCCGGCGATGATGGAGAACGAGATCGCCTCCGGGATCAACGCCACGGCCACGACCAGGCCCCCGAGGATCTCGGTGCGGGCGACTGCCGGGGACATCCAGGCAGGGCGGGTCAGGAACTGTTTCGGCACGTGGAAGACCAGACTGCTCGGGCGCCGCAACGCGGCGCGAGACGTCGCCACCGCGCACGGCGGGACATGACGAACGGGGGAGAGGGGCGACGTTGCCCGGCAGCTCTGCCTACACGGTAGACGAGCAGGAGGGCACATCCGCTGGGCGGGGACGGTCCCTTCCCGGCGCTGCGCAGCGGGTTTATGTTGATGGGTGCATCGCCTCCAGCGGTGACGAGCCGCACGCCGATCGGACGTCCCGCGCCGATCGCGCTGGTGGGGGTGATGCGCCGGAACTCCGGATCCTTCTCCGACCGGGGAGGCTGCGATGTTGAACCGGGATGAGCGGCGGAGGCTCCACGAGATCGAGCGGTGGTTCGAGGAGAACGAGCCTCGGTTCGCGGAGTCGGTCAGGCGACCGCCGCCGGACGCCGGCACCCAACGGCGGCGGTGGGCGGCGATCGCCGTCGCGGTGCTCGGCTGCCTGGTGCTCTTCGCCGGGCTGGTGCTGGTCAGTCCAGTAGTAGTGTTCCTCGGCATCAGCCTCGGCGTGGGCGCCCTGGCCGTGCGCTACCTCCTGCTCAGCACCGGGCGGTGATCACGAGGTGCGGGCGCGGACCCAGTCGTGGAACTCGGCGATGTGGTGCTCGCTGGGGACCAGCACGCCGCCGGAGGCGTAGGAGCGGGAGTCCATCGCCAGCTGGCAGCGCTCGCACGCGTCGAAGTCCTGCTGGTTGACCCGGTGGAACAGCTCCACCGACTGCGAGAGGTCCTGGCCCGAATCGATGACCTCCGGCAGGTACAGCCAGTCGCAGTCCACGAGCGTCCGGTCCGGGGCCAGCGGGTACATCCGGTGGATGATCACGTGGTCGGGCACGAGGTTGAGGAACACCTGGGGGCGCACGGTGATCGCGTAGTACCGGCGGTCCTGGTGCTCGCCGACTCCGGGCAGCTGCTGGAGCCCGCTGC
The DNA here is from genome assembly GCF_054778355.1 of Saccharopolyspora tripterygii. Lineage (NCBI taxonomy): Bacteria > Bacillati > Actinomycetota > Actinomycetes > Pseudonocardiales > Pseudonocardiaceae > Saccharopolyspora > Saccharopolyspora tripterygii. The sequence goes on from NZ_BAAGZP010000023.1 coordinate 34,632, forward strand.
TGCCGTCGACGGTGAAACCGCTGACCTCGTCACCGAATTCCGCTCCGTGGCCGACGTAGTACTGCGCGGCGAAGCCGTCGGCGAACTCCGGCAGCACCTCGGTGAGCTCGGGGTGGATGGTGGCGCAGTGGTAGCACTCCATGAAGTTCTCGATGATCTGCTTCCAGTTCGCCTTGACGTCGTAGCGGATCCGCTCGCCGAGTGCGAGCCCGGCGACGTCGTAGGAGTCGATCTCGCCCGCGCCGCCTAGACGCTGGGCGACGTCGGCGATGACGGCATCCTCGAAGGACGGGGCCTCACCCGCCAGGCACACCCAGGCGTAGCCGAGCCATTCCCGCAGGTGCACGCGGTGGAGCCCGTAGTCGCCGCGGTCGACGTCGGGCATCCCGGCGAGGTTGGGCGCGGCGATCAGCGATCCGTCCAGCCCGTAGGTCCAGGCGTGGTAGGGGCATTGCAGCGAGCGCTGCACCTGGCCGGACTCGGTGGTGCACAACCGCGCGCCCCGGTGCCTGCACACGTTGAGGAAGGCGTTGAGGTGGCCCTTGCGGTCGCGGGCGATGAGCACGCTCTCCCTGCCGACCTGCACGGTCTGGAAAGCGCCGGGGGTGGCGAGGTCGGCGCTGCGCACCGCGCAGAACCAACCGGCTTCGAAGATCCGCTCCTGCTCCTGCGCGAAGATCGAGGGGTCGGTGTAGTGGTGGCCGGAGAGAGTGGCCCGCAGGCTCTGCGGCAACTCCGCAGCGGTCATCTCGGGTGCCTTTCGGCTCGGTCCGCACGGGGAGAGTTGTTGCGCTATGAGAGTCGGGTTGCCTGATCGACAACACGATGCGATCGCGCATCGGGCGCTGTCAAGACGTCCGGGACGGTTACCGCGAGGTAGCCGGTGAGATCCGGGGTTTTCCCGGGGTGAACCGGAATTCGACGCCTCCGACGTATTGACGCGACTCTCGGCGCGGCCTCACTCTGTTGCGCATGGCGTCATAGGTTCTCTAATGCGCAACACAGGAGGTTCGATGTTCGCTGTCTGCCGTGCCGACGAGCTCGCCCCGGGCGAGTCGACCCGGTTCGTCGCCGATGTTCCGATCGCCGTCTTCAACGCCGACGGCGTGTTCTACGCGGTCGACGACACCTGCACTCACCAGGACGCGTCGCTGTCGGCGGGGTTCGTCGAAGGGTGCTTCGTCGAATGTCCCTTGCACGCGGCGTTCTTCGACCTCCGCGACGGCAAGCCGACGTGCCCGCCCGCCAAGCGGGCGCTGCGCACCCACCGGGTCCTGGTCGAGGGCGGCACCGTCTACGTGCAGCTCACCCCGCGCGAGGTGGAACTCCCGCTGGAGGCCGAGGGCGCGGCCTGATCAGTCCGGGCGGCGGCGTTCCAGCAGGACGGTGTCGCGCCAGACCCCGTGGTGCTCGGCGATGCGCTCCCGGGTTCCGACCACGCGAAACCCGGCGGCGCGGTGCAGGGCGATGCTGACCTCGTTCTCCGGGAAGATCGAGGTCAGCAACGTCCAGAGCCCCCCGGCGTCGGCCGCGGTGACCTGCCGGTGCAGCAGTGCCTTCCCGACTCCTCGACCGCGGAACCCGGCGCCGGTGTAGATCGAGGTCTCCGCGACCCCGGAGTAGCACTCGCGCGCCGACACCGGCGTCGCAGCGCCCCAGCCGGCGACCTCGCCGTCGATCTCGGCGACCCAGCGGTGCCCGCGAATCCACTTGGCGTCCAGCGCTTCCCGTGCCGGTACCTCGTTCTCGAACGTTGCGTTGCCGGTCGCGATCCCCTCGGCGTAGATCCGGCGCACCGAATCCCAGTCGTGCTCCCGGAGCTCCCGGATCACCAGTGGCGACATGCCACCAGCGTGAGCCGCCCCGCACGCGCGGGCAAGCTCATCGCGGTGTGACCGTGCCCGAGGCCGCGTCGACGGTGATGACCTGGCCCGTGGTGATGTCGGTGGTGGCGTTGCGGACGCAGATCACCGCCGGGATGCCGTACTCGCGTGCCACGGTCGGGCCGTGCGCCATCGGCGAACCGGTCTCGGTGACCAGGCCGGCAGCCGTCATGAACAGCGGCGTCCAGCCGGGGTCGGTGGTGGTGGCGACCAGGATCTCGCCGGGTTCGATCCGCGCGTCGGCGGGGTCGTGCACGACCCGGGCCGGTCCGGTGACCTTGCCAGGGGACGCCCCGATCCCGGTCATCGCACCGTCGGCAGCGGGTGTGGCCGGCGCGGTGGCCTCCAGGTCGGTGCCGTCGGAGAGCACCGCGATCGGAACCACCCGGCGCCGGACCTCCCTGTCGTAGCGGGACTTCCGCTCGCGAGCGAGCTCCCGCTGGTCGGAACCGCGCACGGCGGCGCGGATCTCGTCGAGCTCCAGGAACATCACGTCGTCGGCCTGCGCCAGCAGACCCCGCCGGGCGAGATCGTCGCCGATGGCCAGCAGCTGTTCGCGCACGGCTTGCAGCGAGTACAGCCACGCGAACTTGCCGAGCTCGCGCAGCCCGGTGAGCTTGCGCGAGCGGCGCATGAAGAAGCGGGCCAGGTGGGCGCGGACCGGGCGCTCGCGGCGGGCGCGCTCGAAGAGCTCGTCGATCATGGCCTCGGCGCGTGCCGCGGACTGCTCGAACCGGCGGTCGGGCGCCTGCTCGGGGTCGGTGATGCGCAGGTATCCGGCGATGGTCGCGAAGATCTGCGTCGGGTCCTCCGACCAGCGCGGTACGCCGACGTCCACCTCGGCCGGGGCGCGGTGGCCGTAGCGCGCGAGGAAGTCGTCCATGCCGATGTCGGGCAGCTCGCCCGCGCGGTAGCGCTCGGTGAGCTCCTCCGGTGGCGTGCTGCGCAGCAGCTCCCGGGCGTCGGCGTCCAGGTTGGCCGTCAGCCGCCACAGCGCCAGGTCCATCTCGGTGGTGACGTTGTGCGGCAGCCCGCCAAGGACGGTGTCCAGCTCGGCGGTCGTGGCGACGTCCTTGAGCAGCGACTTCGGGATCTGGCCGACGATGATGCCGAAGAACAGCGGCCAGATCACCTCGGAGGCGGTCATGAACCCGCGCTGCACCTCCTCGGCGAAGCGCAACCGCTGCTGCGAGTTCGCGAGCGCCGGGGCCTGGGCCTGGTGCTTGAGCTGCTCGGTCGCGCGGAAGGCGCGCTTTCGGGTGCCGTCCGGGTCGATCAGCGTGCGGAGGAGTTCGAACTTGGCCTTGGGCACGACCGCGAGGCTCTTGCGCAGCAGCGGCGCGACCGGGAACGGTAGTCCGCTGGTGGTCGGTGCGAAGCGCGGATCGGTGAGCAGCCGCTGCACGATCTCGACGTTGCGCGGGCCGTAGACCTCCATCATCTGCGGCATGCGGGAGCGGAACCGCTTGTTGCGCAGCATGTCCGAGAAGTCCATGAACAGCCGGTCGCCGACCGGCACGATGCCCATCGCGTCGCCGAACGCGCCACCGGAGAGCCCGGCCGAGTCCATCCACAGCTTCGCGCCGTGCGTCAGGGCGGACATCCCGGCCGGGGTGAAGGGCCGCACCATCCCTTGCATGTGGCCCATCTCGAAGTAGGCCCGCAGCTCGCCGGTCTGCGGCGGGAGCGGGAAGAGCGTCGTGATGGCGCGCGACTGCAGCAGCCACAGCTGATCGTTCTGGTCGATGGCCCACTCGATGTCCTGCGGCGCGCCGAAGCTCTCCTGCACGCGCGATCCCGCGTCCCGCAGCGCGTCGAGCTGCGCGGAGTCCAAACACCCGTCGGTGCGCTGCGGTGTTCCGCTCAGGACGTAGTGGTCGGCGATGACCGACCCGTCGACGACCACGTCACCCAAGCCGGGCGCGGCGTCGACGACCATCTCGGACCGCGTGCCGGTCAGCGGGTTGGCGGTGAACAGCACTCCCGCGGTCTTCGCGTCGACCATCCGCTGCACGACGACGGCCATCAGCACGTCGGTGCCGATCTCGTTGGCCTCGCGGTAAGCGACGGCCCGGTCGGAGTGCAGCGAGTCCCAGCAGCGGCGGATCGCCGACAGCAGCTCCTGCTCGCCACTGACGTTGAGGAACGTGTCCTGCTGCCCGGCGAAGCTGGCGTCGGCCAGGTCCTCCGCGGTCGCGCTGGAGCGCACCGCCACCGCGCCGCCGCCCAGCCGCCGGTAGGCGTCGAGGACTTCTCGCTCCGGGATCTCGCCCTTCCCGTGCGCCCGGGTCGTCAGGCAGAACCCGTCCGGGACGCGGAACCCGGCTCCGATCAGCGCACCGAGCCCGGCGGCCTTGCCGCCCACCAGTCCGAGCATGCTCGCGTCGACCTGCGCGAGTTCGAGAACCTGAAACTCGTTGCCGGTCACCATCACCACTCCAGTCCGAACGGCGAACACCATTACAACGCCGACCAGACTTCCCGGCACACCACGGCCGAAGGGCCGATGCCCAGATGCTAGGCCCGCGACAGGCGATCAGCCGTCAAGAAACCGTCAAAATCCTGACGCCGCCGTACGCTGCGGCCCGTGGCTGCACAGGTGGAACTGGACGTCGTGGACATGCGTTTGCTGCGGGCGTTGCAGGAGGACGCCCGGATGACCAACCGCGAGCTGGCGGCGAGAGCGGGCATCGCGACCTCGACCTGCTCGGACCGGTTGGCGCGTCTCCGGGACGCGGGCGTGATGCGCGGGTCGGCGGTGCAGATCGAACCGAGCGCGGTCGGTCGCCCGCTGGAGGCGATGCTGGCGGTGCGCGTCCACCCGCACCGGCGTCCGCTCGTGGACCCGTTCGTGCAGCACGTCCTAGCCCAGCCCGAGACGCGGCACCTGTACCACCTGACCGGCCCGGACGACTTCCTCATCCACGTGACCGTCGTCGACGCCGGCGACCTGCAGAGGCTGGTGCTGGACGAGCTCACGGCGCGCGACGAGGTCGTCATGGTGCACACGCACTTGATCTTCCACCAGTGGAGCGGGGGCCCGCTGCTGCCGCCGGGCGCCGAGGGCTGACCGGACGATCGCCGGAGGAACGCGCTCTCAGACCGGTGCGGCCGGACCAACCCGGATCAACTTCGCCGTCTGCCGACGTTCGTCCGGAGATCGGACCGCGGTGCCGGAGGATCGCTGATCCTCGGGTGGTGACCGAACAGACGTTTTGGACCCGTGCCGTGCACGCAGGCCGCGACGACCTCACCGATCAGGGCCTGCACGCCGTTCCGCTGGACCTCTCGACGACCTATCCCAGCCGGGACAGCAGGGACGAGGCCGAGCGCCTCGACGTGATGACCACCGGAGCCCAGGTGACGGGCACGCCGATCTACGCCAGGCTCGGCAACCCGACGGTGGCCCGGTTCGAAGGAGCCATCGCCGAGCTCGAAGGCTGCGAGACCGGTGTCGCCTTCGCCTCGGGCATGGCGGCGCTGTCGGCGTGCCTGCTGGCCACCGTCGCCGCCGGTCGTCCGCACGTCGTGGCGGCGAGGCCGCTCTACGGCACCAGCGACCACCTCATCGCGTCCGGGCTGCTGGGCAACCAGATCACCTGGGCGGACCCGGCGGACGTCGGTGCCGCCGTCCGGCCGGAGACCGGGCTGGTCGTCGTCGAGAGCCCGGCCAACCCGACGCTCGCGGAGATCGACATCCGCGCCGTCGTGGACGCCGCGGGCGGCGTTCCGGTGCTCGTCGACAACACCTTCGCCACACCGGCTCTGCAGCGCCCCACCGACTTCGGCGCCGCCGTGGTCCTGCACAGCGCGACGAAGTTCCTCGGCGGGCACGGGGACGCCATGGGTGGTGTGGTGACCTGCGCGGAGGACTTCGCCCGGCGCCTGCGTCAGGTCCGCATCGCCACGGGCGGAGTGCTGCACCCCTCGGCCGCGTACCTCCTGCAGCGCGGCCTGGCCACGCTGCCGGTCCGCATGGAGCGATCGTCGTCCACCGCAGCGGTTCTCGCGGAACGCCTGCTCGCTCACCCGAAGGTCAGCGCCGTGCACTACCCGGACCCGAGCAAGCTCGGCCAGCTCTCCGCCGGCGGTGCGATGCTGTCGTTCGAAGCGGAAACCCCGCCGCACGAGGTGGTTTCGGCGGTCCGCCTGATCACCCCGGCGGTCAGCCTCGGCAGCACCGACACGCTGCTGCAGCACCCGGCATCGCTGTCGCACCACATCGTCGCCCCGCAGGACCGCGCGGCAGGCGGCATCCCGGACGCGCTGCTGCGCCTGTCGGTCGGTCTCGAATCCCCGGAAGACCTCTGGCACGACCTCGACCGAGCCCTCGACCGAACCACCTGAGCCGGTCAGGCCCTCACTTCTCGTGGGCGATCTGCAGGAGGTTGCCGCAGGTGTCGTCGAGGACCGCGGTGGTGACCGGACCCATGTCGGTGGGTGGCTGGGTGAAGCGCACGCCCAGGGCGGTGAGGCGGTCGTACTCGGCCTGGACGTCCTCCACCGCGAACGAGGTGAAGGGGATCCCGTCGGCGACCAGCGCTTCCTTGAAGGGCTTGGCCGCCGGGTGCTGGTCGGCTTCGAGCACGAGCTCGGTGCCGTTCGGCTCCTCGGGCGAGACGAGCGTGATCCAGCGGAACTCGCCCATCGGGATGTCGTGCTTGACCTGGAAGCCGAGGACGTCGGCGTAGAAGCGCAGCGCCTTCTCCTGGTCGTCGACCATCATGCTGTGCAGGTTGATCCTCATGTGCCCGGCCTTTCCCTGAGCCACCGCTCGACGATCGGTTCGAGCGGTGCGGTGTCGATGTGGTGGAACTTGTAGCGGCCGTCCCGGCGTGTCCTGACCAGGCCCGCCGCCTCCAGTGCGTCGAGGTGCTGCGAGATCGCCTGCCGCGAGGAGGCGAGCCCGTGCTTGTTGGCCAGGCGCGCGCAGATCTCGAACAGCGTCTGCCCGTTCTGCTCGGTCAGCTCGTCGAGGATCGTGCGCCGCGTCGGATCGGCCAGAGCCTTGAACACGGCGTCATCCACGACGGCCACGATAGGCAAGCAGCTGCTTGCCTGTCAATTCACATCCCGGTCGGGGACCCGGACTTCCGCGGAAGTCCGGGAGCGGAGTTCCAGCGGTACCGGAAGCTCTGCCCGGAGGGGAGGTGCGGCCGCGGGAACCTACTGACAGTAGGTCGTGGGTAAGGTGGGGCGGTGAGTGATCGGGTGTGAGGGGTTCGCGTGATGGTCGATGAGTCACGGCCTGCGGGCTTCTGGGGTCGTGCCGGGGATCGGGCGCGGCAGGTCAACGAGAGCCGGCGCGTGGTGGGGACGCTGCGCGGGGTCCGGCGGATGCTGCCGGGGTCCGGCGAACCCGCGTACCCGGCCTCGGGGAGGCCGACGGATCGGGTCGCGCGGCTGATGCTGCAGGCCGCCGGTGATCGGCCCAGCGCCGTGCGCGAGCTGGGACTCGCGACGCTCCAGGCGTGGCAGGCGCTGACCAAGAAGGACGCGGACGGCCCGGTGACGATCATGTTCACCGACCTGGTCGGCTTCTCGACCTGGGCGCTGCGGGCCGGTGACGAGCAGGTCCTCCGGCTGCTCGGGGAGTTCTTCGACGTCAGCGATGACGTGGTGACCGGGTACGGCGGGACCGTGGTCAAGTCGCTCGGCGACGGTGTCATGGTCGCGTTCTCCGATGCCGATGCGGCGATCGAGGCCGCGGCGGCGCTGGGGTCGGCGGTCAGCGCGCTCACCTGCGAGGGGTACCGCCCGTCGCTGCGAGTGGGGCTGCACCGCGGTCGGCCGCGCAAGGTCGACCAGGACTACATCGGCGTGGACGTCAACATCGCCGCCCGGGTCGCCGATGCCGCCGGCGGCGGCGAAGTGCTGGTCACCGCGCAGGTTCTGGAGGCCGTCGATCAGGGCCGCTACGTCACGCGCAGCCGCCGGTTCCGGGCGAAGGGGACACCGAAGGATCTAGCGGTCTACGCCGTGGTTCCGCGTCACGAGCGATGAGCGGACGGGTGTACCGTCACAACTAGACAGCATGCTGTCTAGTTTGCCTGCGAACCCGGCCCGAATGGGATTGATCTTGCGCATCCTCCTGACAGCCATGCCCGCGTACTCGCACCTCGTGCCGCTGCTCCTGCCGGTCGGCCGCCAGCTGCGCGACGCCGGGCACGAGGTCGTCGTCGCCACCAGCGAAGCGATGGCCGACACCGTCGGCGACGCCGGTCTCACACCGCTCCCGTTGCCCGATCTGCTCACCATGCAGGACCTGGCCGTGGACCCGGATCGGTACGGCGCAACGGGATTCACCGCCGAGCAGGCCGCCAAGCGCGGCGTGGAGACGATCGGCGTGACGCCGGAGGTCTTCGCCCGCAACTTCGTCAACCTGCTCGGAACCCGCTTCGGGGAACGGCTTCTGGAATCCGCCGACCGGCCGGACCTGGTGCTGCGCGAAGGGACCGAGTTCGGCGGCTACTTCGCGGCCGAGAAGTGGGGCGTGCCCAGCGCCGTCCTCGACATCGGCCCGATGGCGCCCTACGGCGAGATCCTGGACGAGGTCAACGCCGGTCGTGAGCACTTCGGGCTCGCGCCGATCGACGACCCGTGGCAGTCGATGCGCACCCTCCGCGCGGGCGTGATCCCGGACGTCTACTACCCGGAGGGCGCGCGCCTGGACTCCGCGCGGAACTACCGGGTTCCGAGCGGGGACGAGCAGCGGCTGGACCCGGAGATCGCCGACCTGCCGGACCGGCCGCTGGTGCTGGCGAGCCTCGGGTCCAACGCCCCGGCGATGCTGGGCGAACGGCCCGCGCTGCTGGAGACGATCATCGAGGTTCTCGGGAAGCTCCCGGTCACCGGCGTGGTCGCGCTCGGCGCCCACCGCGATCCGCGGGAGTGGGCCGGAGCGCGAGCGGAGAACGTGCACCTGACCTCGTTCGTCCAGCAGCAGGCGCTGCTGCCCGCCTGCGACGCCTTCATCAGCCACTGCGGGTTCAACAGCACCCGCGAATCGCTCTACGCCGGGGTTCCGATCGTGGGTCTGCCGATGTTCGCCGAGCAGCCCGACAACGCCGCGCGCATCGTCGAGCTCGGCGCGGGCCTGGCGCTCAACATCGAGGACGCCACCGCAGCGGCTCTCCACGACGCGGTGGCGAGGGTGCTGGACGAACCGTCGTTCCGCAGTGCCGCTCGCGGCGTCCAGCGCCGCACCCTGGCCCTGCCGCCCCTGTCGGAGATCGTCGGAGACCTGGAACGGCTCGTCTGAGCCGAGCTCCCGGCCGGGGGCTCACAGGTCCGCGAGTTCCTCCTCGGTGAGCTCGACGTCGAGGGAGCGGAGCGCTTCCGCGACGTCGGCCACCGGCGTCGCCTCCTGCGAGCCGTCCGGTCGTTCGACGACGAGCGTGGTGCCGATGAGCTTGCGGCTGATGCCGTGATCGAGGCGCATCACCACGAGCCGGCCGGTGAACGGCGAATCGGGATGCGTGGCGGTGTAGTGGTTGAAGACCTCGTAGTCGATGAGGCGCTGCGGCTGATCGTCGAAGGCGTGCAGCGGTTCCCAGCCGTCGGCGGTCGCCTTCTCCAGCGTCCAGGTGCGCTCGTCGCGGACCAGGCGGTGCTCCCAGCCCGCCTGGTCGACGACCGCGCCGTCCTCCAGCGGCATCGGCCGCATGACACCGGCGCCGAAGCCGACGTCGGCGAGGTGCTCGGTGCCGCCGACCGTGACGACGAGGTTCATGTGCGTCCGGGAACCGTTGCGGTGCGGCTGGACGCGCGCGGCCCGCCGGGAGACGTCGTAGCCGAGGCGTTCCAGCGCGGCGGCGAACAGCAGGCCGTGCTCGAAGCAGTAGCCGCCGCGCCGGCTGCCGACCAGCTTCGCCGCGATCGACTCCAGGTCGAGGCTCGGCCTGAGGCCGCGAGCGGGGTCGGCGTTCTCGAACGGGATCGTGCGCACGTGCGCCTCGTGCAGGGCCGCCAGCGCCTCGGCGGTCGGCGGTGCCGCGGGCTGGTCCACGCGAGCGAGGTACGCGTCGAGGTCGAGTGCTTCCACACCCCAGGAACTGGTCATGGCACCAGCTTCACACTTCGAGCCCGCTTCAGGTCAACGCCTCAGCCGAAGTTGCGGGCGAGGCGGGCCAGCAGGTCGTCGAGGACGTCGATCTCCTCGGCGGACAGGCCGGCGACCAGCTGCTCGTTCGCCTTGCGGGAGGCCCGCTGCAGGCGGCGGTGGGCGGCGCGCCCCTCGTCGGTGAGGTGCAGGCGCACGGCGCGGCGGTCTCCCGCGGCCTCCCCGCGCTCCAGCCAGCCGCTGTCGACCAGCCGGTCCACCTGCCGGGCCAGCGTCTGCCCGCTGACGTGCAGCGATCCGGCGAGGTCGCGTTGGATCAGCGGTCCGTGCACGGTGAGGGCCTCCAGGATCGTCCAGGTCGTGAAGCTCGCCCCGGCCTCGCCGAGCCGCTGCTCGAAGTTCGCGCGCGCCTGCCTGGCGATCATGTTGAACCGGTACCCGAGGCTGCCCAGACCGCTGCCGATGGCGTCCACCATGCGCACAGTTCTACCCCAGAAGCCGTTCCTGAATCGCGTTGCTCCGCGGTGCGGGCTGAGCCCCGCACCGGAATCAACCACCGCATCTGCACGATGGAACCGATAGTGCAATAATGCACTCCGTGGTTGATGGTGCAAGTCCTGCTGTGAAGCGTCGGGTCCACACGGCCCACTCGCTGACCTCCGCCGCGCGCCGCCGCACGGCCGACGACGGGCTGTCCGGCTTCACCGTGGACGAGATCTGCGACGAGGCCGGGATCTCAAGACGCACCTTCTTCAACTACTTCGCGTCCAAGGAGGACGCGGTACTGGGGTTCACAACGTTGTGGGACCAGCACGAGATCGAGGAACGGTTCACCTCGGGCGGCGACCCCGAAGAGCCGGGGGTGTCGGAGAGCCTGCTCGACGACTACGCCGCGCTCCTGGTCGACCGCTGGACCGAGGTCGGGCTCACCCCCGAGCACGTCGCCGACCTGGTCACCGCGACGGACCGGGAGCCCCGGTTGCTCTCCCGGCTGTTCGAGCACGTCCGCACCCGCGAACGTGCCGACATCGACCTGGTTCGGACGAGAGAAGGTCTCCCGGAAGGTGATCTCCGGGCGGCCGTCGTCGTCCAGCTGGTGAGCGCGCTCGCGGGCGCCTGCATGGGGCAGTTCCTCGAACCGGCCAACCCCGATCCGCTGAACACGATCATGCAACGCCGCTTGGTGGCGGCTCGCGAGGTCTTCGCCGCCACCCTCACCGGAGGGACCCGATGACCGAGACCGAACCGAAGTTACTGCTCACCAAGCGCAGGATCTGGATCATCTTCAGCGCGCTGATCGCGGGCATGCTGCTGGCCAGCCTCGACCAGACCATCGTGTCCACCGCGATGCCCACGATCGTCGGAGACCTCGGCGGGGTCGCGCACCAGGCGTGGATCACCACCGCGTACCTGCTGGCCACCACCATCGTCATGCCGATCTACGGCAAGTTCGGCGACGTGCTCGGCAGGCGCAAGCTCTTCCTCATCGCCATCGCGCTGTTCACGCTCGCCTCGGTCGGTTGCGCCGTGGCCACCGACTTCTGGACCTTCGTGATCTTCCGCGCCGCGCAGGGCCTCGGCGGCGGCGGGCTGATGATCCTCTCGCAGGCGATCATCGCCGACATCGTGCCCGCCAGCGAGCGCGGCAAGTACCTCGGACCGCTCGGCGGCATCTTCGGCCTGGCCGCGGTCGGGGGACCGCTGCTCGGCGGGTTCTTCGTCGACCACCTGTCCTGGCACTGGGCCTTCTACATCAACATCCCGATCGGCATCGCCGCGTTCGCCATCACCTACTTCGCGCTGACGCTGCCCAGCAAGAAGGCCACCAAGCCGCTGGACATCCCCGGCGTCGTGCTGCTGGCGCTGGCCACCACGAGCCTGATCTTCTTCACCGACTTCGGCGGCGACGCCGCGCACGGCTGGAGCGCTCCGGAGACCTGGCTGTGGGCCGCGGGCATGGTCATCGCTACGGCGCTGTTCGTGCTGGTCGAGTCCAGGGCGAGCGACCCGGTCATCCCGCTGTCGCTGTTCCGCAACCCCATCTTCGTCAACGCCACCAGCATCGGGCTCGTGCTCGGCCTGGGCATGTTCGCGGCGCTGGGCTTCCTGCCCACGTTCCTGCAGATGTCCACGGGGACCTCCGCGGCCGTGTCGGGCATGGCGATGCTGCCGATGATGGCCGGGCTCATGCTGACCTCGATCACCTCGGGTGCGCTGATCACCAAAACCGGTCGCTACAAGGTGTTCCCGATCCTGGGCACGCTGATCACCGGCGGTGGCATGCTCGCGATGACCACGCTGTCGGCCGACACCCCGGTGTGGCTGCTGTGCGTGTTCCTGTTCGTCTTCGGCGCCGGGCTGGGCCTGATCATGCAGGTCGTGGTGCTGGTGGTGCAGAACTCCGTCGACCCGGCGATGCTCGGCACGGCGACCAGCACCAACAACTACTTCCGCGAGGTCGGCAGCGCCCTCGGCGTCGCCGTGTTCGGCACGATCTTCTCCACCCGGCTGACCGAGAACCTCACCGGGATCTTCGCCGGTGCCGGTGCTTCCGCGCAGCAGGCGCAGCAGTCGGCGGTGTCGCTGTCGCCGAACGTGCTGCAGCAGCTGCCCGAACCCGTCCGGGACGCGATCGTCGCCGCCTACGCCGACGCGCTGGCACCGGTGTTCTGGTACCTGATCCCGTTCATGGCCATCGCGTTCCTGCTGTCGTTGCTGCTCAAGCAGATCCCGCTGTCGGAGGTGGCCGGACTGGTCGCGCGCGGCGAAGCCATCGGCGGCGACGAGGCCGAAGCCCTCGAAGCGCAGCAGCGCGCCACCGCCAAGACCCACTGATCGCGAGGAGCTCGCATGGCTGAGATGGACCTGCGGGTCAGACTGCTCGGGAAGCTGACGGGTCTGGCACCCAGCGTGACGGACATGACCGACGAGCAGTTGCTCGCGCGGCAGCGCAAGACCTTGCCGCGCAACAAGATCGTCGACTACCTGCTGGGCGCGCGCCCGCCGGGGATCATCACCACCGACCTCACCGCGACCGGCGCCGAGGGCAGGATCGGGATCCGGGTGTACCGGCCGATGCACGCGCCCGAGCCGCTGCCGCTGATCTTCAACATCCACGGCGGTGGCTTCATCAGCGGCAACCTCGACATGGGGGACTGGTCCTGCGGCCGGATCGCCAAGGAGGTCGGGGCGGTCGTGGTGTCGGTGGATTACCGGCTCGCCCCCACCCACCGGTTCCCGGCGGCGGTGGAGGACTGCTACGCGGCGCTGGTCGACGTGGCCGAGCGCGCTGCGGACCTCGGCGCGGACCCGCAGCGCATCGCGGTCATGGGCGACAGCGCGGGCGGCAACCTCGCCGCCGTGATGTGCCTGGTGGCTCGGGACCGATCCGGTCCGGAGATCGCCTTCCAGGGACTGATCTACCCGGCCACCGACTTCACGCTGGGCAGCCCGTCGCTGAAGGAGAACGCCGAAGCGCCGGTGATCACGACTGCCGAGGCCAAGAAGATGATGCACACCTACCTCGGTGGCCAGGACCCGGCGAACCCGCTCGCCTCACCCCTGAAGGCGACGCACGAGGGGTTGCCGCCCGCACTGATCCAGGTCGCCGAGCACGACCCGATCCGCGACGACGGGCTGCGCTACGGCGACGCCCTGCGGGCTGCCGGGGTCCCGGTGCGCACCACCACCTACGTCGGCATGCCGCACGGGTACATGTCGTTCCCCAACCTCTGCCGCAGCGCGCCGCAGGCGCTCGCCGAGCTCTGCTCGGAGTTCTCGGCGGCGCTGGACCGAGCCCGCGCCAACGACTAGAGCAGGTCCCGGGGAACTCATGTCGGGTGGTGGGGAAGTTTTCATGAAAACCTCCCCACCACCCCAACAAACACCCATCTGGTGTGGTGGTGGGGGTGGAGGGAAGTTTTCATGAAAACTTCCCCACCACAGGACACCCATCTGGAGTGGCACCGCCGAGCAGAGCGACCGCGAACAGCCGCTCCAACGGGGTCGGGGCGCGTCCGCGCGGGAGGGTGCGGACGCGCCCCGAGTCTCGTTGCCCTGCTGGGATTTCCAGCTAGGAACCCACGGCCATCACGAGCCATTGCGGCCCTTCGTGGGAGACGTAGGAGGCCTGCTCGGCCACGTCGTCGTAGGGGAAGCCGTAGGCCTTGCCGTCGATGTTGTGGTCGTGCCAGAACTTCGCGTAGTAGTTCGCCGGACCGGTCGGGTAGAACTTCGACGGGTCGTGCTGCTGGTCCTCCGGCAGGTCGGCGACGTGCCGGTTGAGCGCGGCGCACTTGTTGGCGTCGCCGCCCAGGGTTCCGGCGCAGCCGAAGATGTTCTGCGTCGTCTCGTTCACGCCGACCGAGTTCGCGTAGTCGGTGAAGTAGTTCGCCTGCGCGCCGCCGTCCTGGAACTCCGGCGAGCTGCCCGGTGCGATGATCCGGTTGGGATCGTCGGCGAGGTGCTTGAACTCCTCCGGGACCTCATCGCGGAACTTCTGGAACGTCGCTTCGCGGCTCTCCTGGAACGTCTCGTAGTCCTCGCCGAACGCCGCGTCGAAACCGTCATCGGCGTGCAGCCGCATCGCCAGCTTCAAGCCGAAGGCGTCGACCCGCGTGGTGTTGCCGTTGAAGACGTTGTCGCCCACGGTGAACTCGATGAAGTCGGTCAGCGGGCTGTCCGGCGCACCGACGTGGAACTCCATGCGACCGGCCGAGTTCGCCGGCATGTCCAGCAAGGGCTGCTCTGCGATGGAGTGCGTTTCGCCGTTGAACGTCCAGTAGACCTGGTCGTCCGGGTACTGACCGTTGGTCTGGTTGATGACCTTGACCATGAGTTCGTTCTGCGCCGGGGGAATGCTCGCCACATCGCCCCAGAACTCCTCGGGCGGAGGCGTTCCGGCCTGGACGACGCCGGCCGGGTGCGGCTCGACGGGCTGCGCGGCCTGCGCCGGGAGCGAGGCTGCGACGGTGGCCGAAGCCAGCGCGCCCGCTGTCAGCAGGCCCAGAGCGCCGCGGCGCCACGGCCGCGTCACTGCGGTTCTGGTCATGTTTCACTCTCCGAACTAGGAGGAATGAAGATCCGAGAGCGCTCTCGGGAATCAGGCTTTCTCGATCCCGAGCGGAAGTCAACGATCCGGATGGCCCCTGTCCCCTTCTCGCCAAGACCGCAGCGGAAGTTCGCGGAGATCGCCTGTTCTGCGGATTTTCGCCCTTACGGAGACGCGAATGGGGGCGGAGCACGCCTCTTCGGCCGTCTGCCCGCCCTGCCGCTCTTCGCCTTGGTCCGCACGGGATGTGCGGTGAATTGCCCGAGTTCGCTGACCGACGTCGGCGGGACTGGGTACCGTTCACCGTCAGCGCGCGGACCCACGAGGGGGCAACGGTCATGGCCAGAGGAGATCGTCGGCCGACCTTGGAGACGGTCGCGGCCCTCGCCGGGGTTTCCCGGGCGACCGCGTCCCGGGTGATCAACCACCAGCCCGTCGCCCCGTCCAGCAGGCGAGCGGTGGAGCGGGCGATCGCGGAGGTCGGCTACGTGCCCAACCAGGCCGCGCGCAGTCTCGTCACCCAGCGGACCGGCTTGATCGCGCTGGTGCTGCCCGAATCCTCCACCCGAGTGTTCTCCGACGACCAGTTCTTCCCCCGGCTCATCCAGGGCGTCAGCCAGGAGTTGGAGACGGCCGACGAGCAGCTGGTGCTGATGCTGGCCGGATCGGCCACCAGCCGCGAGCGGATCGAGCGCTCCGCCGTGGCCGGGCGCGTCGACGGCGTCATGCTCGCCTCCCTGCACGGCACCGACCCCCTGTCCGGGGCGCTGGCGAAGTCCGGGGTCCCGGTGGTCAGCAACGAGCGCGTCCTCGGACCGGTCGAGGTGCCGAGCGTCGGCGTCGACAACCGGGGTGGCGCGAGATCGGCGGTGGAGCACCTGATCGCGACCGGGCGTCGGCGGATCGCGACGATCACCGGGCCCTCGGACATGGTCGCCGGCATGGACCGACTCGACGGGTACCTGGCGGCGATCGAGGGGGCGCAGGAACCGGTGGTGGCCGCGGGCGACTTCATTCGAGCTTCCGGCGAGGCGGCGATGAAGCGGTTGCTGGCCGAGGACCCCGGTGTCGACGGGGTGTTCGCGGCCTCGGACCTGATGGCCGAAGGAGCGCTGCACGTGTTGCGGCAGAGCGGTTTCCGCGTTCCGGAGGACGTGGCGCTGGTCGGCTTCGACGACATCACCCGCGCCGCCCACACCGACCCGCCGCTCACCACGGTCCGCCAACCCATAGACGGCATAGGCCGCCACCTCGCCGCCCAGCTGCTGCGCCTCATCGCCGCAGAACCAGTCGAGCCGACCATCACCCTGACCACAGAACTGGTCATCCGCGACTCCACCTGACCGCACCTGCGTCACCACGAGGCAAGCGCAGCTGAACCCCGCATGGCCCAAAAACTCACCAAATCCCAGTTTTAGTCCAAACCGAGGACCCTTCGTGCCCGAAATGTCCGCTCAGTTCGGACTAAAACTGGGCTGCTCCCGGTGACGGCCTGCGGCGAGCGGGTCTGAAACACCGCAAGTTCCGGAGCAACCGGCCCGCCGGTCAGGTGCGGGCAGCCGCCTGAGGTCTGCTCGTGAGCCGGTGCGAGAGCTCGGAGATCCCCAGCGCGAGGACGAGACCCGCTGCCGCCAGTGATCCGAGTGCGTTCGGCCCGAGGACGGTGACGGTCACACCGCCGAGCACCCCGGGGAGCGCGATCGCGGCGTAGAGAGCGGCGCCGTTGAGCGCCACCGTGAGCGAAGGCCGTCCCCCGAGCGCCAGGATGCGGTAGGTCTGCGGGGCGCTCACCCCGAACCCGATCAGCCCGTACGCGGCTGCGGCGAGAAGGGAAGTCGCGATCGTCGTGCTCCAGAGAGGGATCAGGCCGAACACGGCGATGAGCCCGAGCAGTGCCCCGGCGACGACCGGGCGACCTCCGAACCGGTCCGCGAGTCTCCCGGCGAGGAGGTTTCCGGCGATCCCCGAGACGCCGAGCACGCTCATGACAGCCGCCAGCCACAAGCCATTGGCTCTCGTGGAGTCCGCGAGGATGACGGAGAGGTAGGTGTAGGGGACGTAGATGGCGGTGAACGAGACCAGAGTGGTCACCAGCAGTGCGAGCACGCGGCGATCGACGAGTGGTGCCAACCTCTGCCGAAGCCCCGTCGCCTCGTGGTCACTCGTCCGCACCTGCGGAACCCGTGCGAGAACTGCGGCGCCGACCAGGAGAGCGAGTCCTGACAACGCCGCCATCGTGACTCGCCAGTCGGTCACCGCCGCGAGCGCGGTGCCGAGCGGAGCGCCGATCGCGATCGCCGCTGTCATGCCCGTCGTCACGGTTGCCACCGCTCGCCCCCGGCGTTGCCGCTCCGCGAGCTCGGCCGCGACAACGGTCGCCGTGGGCAGGAAAAGACCCGCTCCGCAGGCCGCCAGCACCTGTGCTGCCAGGAGAAAGCCGAAGGAGGCTGCCACGCTGCTCAGGGCGGTTCCGATGAGGTAGAGGCTCAAGGCGAGGAGCAGCACCCCTCGCGGTCCCCGCCGGACGGTCGCAGCCGCTAGCACCGGTCCCGCGATCGCGGCCGTTGCTCCGAAGACCGTCACGACTTGCCCTGCTGTGGCGACCCCGATTCCCAGCGACCGCCCGAGCTCGGGCAGCAAGCCCGCTAGGACGAGCTCGCAAGTCCCGACGACGAAGGCGCCGATGCCCAGCAGCACCGGAGCCTGCGCAGAACGTCGCATCATCCCCCCAACGACAACGTCCTCGGCCACCGGCAGTCGACCATCCACCCGCCCGTGGCGTCCAGCGGTTTTGGACCCCACGGGGGTTGACCCCCGCGCACGAAGAAGTCCGGGCGAGCCGTGGTGGCCTCACCCGGACTTCGATCGCCGTTGTTCAGATCACGGGAAGTTCGCCAGGTTCGACGGGGTCGTCTCCGGCGGGGTCACGTCGCCCGTGTCGTTGATGACGTGGGTGATCGAGCCCTTCTCGTTGAGCGAAACCGTCGCCATGCTGTGGAACTTCACGCCCTCCACGGCCGGAACCTCGAAGGCGTGGTGGTTCTTCACCTCGGGGTTGGTGTTGAAGAAGCAGTAGCTTCCCAACCCCCACGCCTCGTGGTTGGTGACCTGGTCGCCCACCTTGTAGGCTGCCCAGCCCTCCAAGCCGTTGTCGTTCATGTAGGACGCCTGGTCCGGAACGTCGTAGGGCATCTCGTTCTGGAAGAACACGGTCTTGCCGTTGTTGCCGTTCCAGATGACCTGGTACTTGTTGTAGTGCTCGACGAACAGGCCGGTGGCCGTCACGTCGTCACCGTTGACCACCACGCCCGTGTCACCGGGGTTGACGTCCCAGCCGAACGAACCCTCGTTGCCGTGGTCGGCTCGCCACGCCCAGATGTGGTCCATGACCGCGTTCTTGCTGTTGACGATCAGGCTGTTGGTGGCCTTGCCCGCGACCGTGCCGCCGAGCCGGAAGAACACGTCCTGCATGATCGTGGGGTTCTGCGAGTGGTCCGCCGAAGCGCCCTCCTCGCCCACGGTCAGCAGGCTCGGCGAGTTCTGGGTGCCCGCGTCGAACAGCACGCCCTTGATGCGCACGCCGTCGACGTCGGCGACCTCCATCGCGGTCTTGCCGGTGTCGGGCATCAGGGTCGGGTAGCCGACGCCCAGCACGATCGTGTCCGGGTTGGTGATCCGGATCGTGTCGTCCAGGTGGTACACGCCGGGTGTGAAGAACAGGTTGCAGCCCGACTCCACGGCGGCGTTGATGTCCGCGGCGGTGTCGGTCGGCTTGGCGACGTAGAACTGGCTCATCGGCACCGACTTGCCGGGCGTCTCACCGTTGGCCCAGCTCGGACCGGAGGCGTTGGTGCGCACGTCCGGGCGGAACACCTGGAACTTGCCCGCGTCGTCGACGTACAGGTACGGCACGTCGGCCGACACCGGGGTCGACTCCAGCGTGGTGTGCGGAGGCTCCGGGAACGCGGTGGGGGGAGCACCGGCGACACCGGAGAACGTCATGTTCCAGACGCCGCCGTCCCAGGCACCCAGCTGCGAGTCGCGGGTGTACCACTGCTGCTGCGAGGAGGACTCCGTGGTGCCGGAGACCTTGGTGTCGGCGAGGTAGCCACCGCTGGCCCAGCCGTAGCTCTCCGGGTAGAGGTCCAGGTCGCCCTGGATGTCCATGCGACGCATCGGCGCGGCCTGCGACACACCCCAGCGGTTGGCGCCGTTGGGCTTGACGGTCATGTTCTCCGCCGAGCGCCAGAAGTTCTGGGTCGCGTTGCCCTCGTCGGACTCGTTGAAGGCGTCGACCGTGATGTTGCCGTTGATGGTGACGTCACCCGGGTTCTTGCCCAGGCCCGCCACCGAGGTGTAGTAGCCGACGTTGTCGTTGACGGCGTACTCGCCCGGCTTGAACAGGTGCGCGACCCGGTCCTCGGACATCTGGTCGCCCAGGGTGTCCTTGAGGTTGTTGAAGTCGTCGTCGAGCTGCTTCTGGATGCTCTCCGGCGACATCGAGGGGTCGAAGATCCGCATGTTCGGACCGAAGTCCGGGGTGTCGGTCCCCGCGCAAGCCTGGGGGCCGGGTGCCGGAGCCGCGGGCTTCGCGGGCTGCGCCTGGGCGCCGGGCATCGCCGCTGCGCTGGGCGCGACGGCGGAAACGGCGGCGACAGCGGCTAATCCCGCGAAGAACGGGAACCGGCGTCGCCCACGCCGTGATGAGACGGGAGTCATGTTTCAAGCACCTCCGGAAATGGCCAATGCGTCGAACGCACTGCATGAGAGCGCTCTCAGATCGGGACCCTAGACCGATCAAGAGCATTTCCGGAAGCTGGTCGTCGTGAAACCGCCAGCGCGCCAGAGGGTTCCCGTTTTCCCAGCTGAGGTGTCTTCCGTGGGTAGGGCGGCAATCGTGGTGCCGCATTCACGGATTCGCTTTCATTTCCCCTTTTTCGATTTCCACCCGCAGGGCGGAAGCAGTCGGGAGAACGTATTCGAGCCTACTACGGTTCACTTTTCAGGTCACGACTTTTCAGCCTCGATCTCCGGTCGCAGATCGAGCGCCCGGAACGCGAGGTGCAGGTCGTAGCTCAGCGAGGGGGAGTGCAGCAGCGACCGCTCCAGCAGCTGCTCGGCGTTGGCCAGTCGCTTGCGGGCCGCCGCGGCGGAGATGCCCAGGGCCTCCGCCGCGAGGCTGGGCCTGGCATCGGCGCGCAGCCAGGCCCGCACGGTCTCGACCAGCCGCGGTGACTCCCGCAGGGGTGCGAGCAGCACCTCCGCCCAGCGGCGGACCTCGTCGCCGCGCAGCAGATCGTCGAGGTCGCGCGGCGGCTGCGGATCCCCCCGACCGGCGCGCAGCCGCAAGGCGAGGTCCAGCTGGGCCTGGTCGGGCAACCGGTGCAGGTCGCGGCCCAGCAGCGAACCGATCTTCTGCAACCGGGCGCTGAGGGTGTTGCGGTGGATCTTCAGGTGGCGGGTGGCCTGCTGGTGGAACGCCAGCCACGAGACCAGCGTGTCCCGCAGGTCGTCGCCGGTGGGGTCCTGGGGGCGCGTGGGCTCGAACTCCTCCAGCGGTAACAGCACCCCGCGCGCCCAGGTGCGGCCGACGCCGTCGAGCTCGGCCGCGAGGTCGTGGCTGCGGCGGAAGGTCGCGAAGCCCTCGGCGTTGCCCCGGGCGTGCGCCAGCGCGTGGAACGCCTGCTGGTACCCGGTGCCGAAGTCGCGCAGCGGCAGCACGGTGCTGATGCCCACGCTGATCCGTCCGGTCACCGCGTTCGCGCTCGTCACCAGTTCCCGCAGGCACGCCTGCTCGTGCTCGTGCCCCGCCGGGGCGACCGCCGGGATCAAGTGCCCGCTGTAGACCGGGCACTTGATCATCCAGGCTCGGTCGCCGGTGATGCGGGCCAGCTCATCGGCCACCGAGTTGCGCTCGCCCTCGCCGAGGGAACCGACCTCCACGACCCACACCCGCATCGGGTCCGGCAGCGGGTCGTGCAGCGCCTCCGCGGCGCGGTGCGCGGTGGGGAGACGACCTTCCATCAGCAGGTGCAGGACTGCTTCGCGGATCTGGTCGTCCGCGTTGCCGACGCGCTGAGCCCGGTCCCGCGCGTGCTGGACCTGCCAGGACAGCGACAGCACGCGCAGGGCGTCGGTGCGCCACGGCTCAGCGGTGAAGTGGTCGAGCGCCGGCCCGGTCAGCGCCAGCGTCGGCGCGTCCGGGTCGCCGTTGATGGCGAACGCCGCGAGCTGCTCGTCACCGTCGCGTTCGACCGCCGAACGGGAGGGGCCGAGCCGCACGCGGCGCGCGATCAGGGCGATCTCGTCGGGAACGGGTGCGTCGGACGAGCTCGCGATCGCGGTGCCCCCGGGATCGAACAGGACCGCCCTTCCTCCGGCCTCGTCGGCGAAGCGCGCGAGCAGTCGCCGCGCGCCGTCCGGCTCGGCGGCGTCGCGCTGCAGGGCGCGCAGCCGCTCCAAGCCGTCGTGGTCGTGGCCGGGCGACAACGGCACAATCCCCCCAAGTCCTCGTTGTGAACGGCCACGAATCCTACGGGGGGAGGCCGCGCCAGGCGCAGCAACCCGATCCTCGATCGCGGGGCTGACTGTGCGAGGAGCAACTGGAACGCCCATGATCGACGGCTCTAGCCTGGAGGTGTTGCCGCGGAGCTGGGCGAACGGCGCACGGATGTCGCGCACGGGAGTCGGTCCGACGCCCGCTGTCGGCGACCGGTTGACGCCGCGCCACGTCACCCTGGGGGTTGGTGTTCGCGAGCAGGCAACACCACGCTGAGGCGGGGAGGAGAGGGAAGCCTCCTCGCCTCAGCGCTCCCCACCACCGGGCAGTTCTGGTCCGAACCGCCCATGATCGATGTCCTGTATGCCCGGTCAATTCGGACCAGAACTGCCCCGGGCCGGGCGTCACGCGAGCGCCGCTGCGGCCTCTCCCAGTTTTAGTCCTAATTGGGCGCCTTTCGTGCCCGAAATGTCGGCTCAGTTTGGACTAAAACTGGGAGGTGCCGGGGACGTCTCGAGTGTTGCCGGGGGCTCGGGTGTTGGGGGAACTCCTGGTGTTGTTGGGGCTAGAGGGATTCGAGGAGGCGTTGGGCCAGCGGGGTCGAGGAGGCCGGGTTCTGGCCTGTGTGGAGGTTGCGGTCGACGACGACGTTCGGGACCCAGGCCGGACCCTCGTCGAAGGTGACGCCGAGGTCGGTGAGGCGGTCCTGGAGGAGCCACGGGGCCTTGTCGGCGAGGCCCGCCTGGGTCTCCTCGGCGTTGGTGAAGGCCGTGAGCCGGTAGCCGCGGAACGGTGAGTCCCCTGCCTGCTCGGTCGCCAGCAGCGCGGCCGGTCCGTGGCAGACGATCGCGAGGGGCTTGCCCGAGCCGAGGGTGTCGGTGAGGACGCGGGCTGACTCCGCGCTGACCGCCAGGTCTTCCATCGGCCCGTGCCCGCCCGGGTAGAACACCGCGTCGTAGGCGTCGACGTCGACGCTGGAGAGGTCGACCGGGTTCTTCAGCTCGGTGGCTCCGTCGAGGATCGCGGTGATGCGGTCGGCGGCGTCCTGGCCGCCGTTGGCGTCGGCGCTCAGGCTGCCGCGGTCCACGGTGGGCGTGACGGCACCGGGCGAGGCCACCACGACCTCGTGCCCGGCCTCGGTGAACGCGACGTAGGGAGCAGCGAACTCCTCGGCCCAGAAGCCGGTCGGGTGCTTCGTCCCGTCGTTCAACGTCCAGTGGTCCGCGCCGGTGAGCACGAACAGGATCTTCGCCATGCGTTTCGCTCCCAGGTTCGACGTGTGCGGTCTCGCCTCCCGACCGTAGGCTCGCCTCCGGCGCTCGTGCCAATCGACGACGTCATGTCGTCGATCACCGTTCGAGCGACCGCGAAGCCCATTGCGCGGAGCTAGAAGTCCGTGACCAGGAGATCCGCGCGTTCCCGGGTGGGCGTGATGATCCCGGCGTTGCGCAGGTCGCTGCGGTGGACCCACTCGGTCGCGTGCGCGCGCGTCTTGCCGTGGTGCACGTGGCGTTCGATCAGGCGGGAGATGAGCTCGTCCTCCGGCTGGTCCAGGAACCACGCTTCGTCGAGCAGCGAGCGGACCCCGGCCCAGGGCCCGTCGTCGAGCAGCAGGTAGTTGCCTTCGGTGATCACCAGCCCGACGTCGGGGTCGACCGGGATCGCGCCCGCGTAGGACTCCTCGACCTCGCGGTGGAAGCGCGGCGCGTAGACCGTGCCGGTGCCTTCGCGGATCCGGCGGAGCAGGGCGAGGTAGCCCTCCGCGTCGAAGGTGTCGGGGGCGCCCTTGCGGTCCCGGCGGCCGAGGCGGCGCAGTTCCTCCTCTGCGAGGTGGAATCCGTCCATCGGCACCACGACGGCCGCCGAACCCAGTTCGCCGAGCAGCTTCTCGGCGAGCGTGCCCTTGCCGGAGCCGGGCCCGCCCGCGATCCCGAGGACCTGGCGTGTGGCGGTCGAGGCGAGCGCGCGGGCGCGGTCGAACAGGCCGGGCAGCCCGTCGTGGTGCCGGGGGATCACGCCCTGTTCCCCTTGCGCAGCGAGCTCTCGATGTCCTCCAGCGTGCGGTTCTTGGTCTCGGGCAGGTTCCGCCACAGGTAGGCGAGACCCAGGACGCCCAGCATGCCGTAGATCCAGAACAGACCGGTCGGGGTGAGCGCGTTGATCAGCGTCAGGACCGAGATGGAGATCAGGAAGTCCAGGCCCCAGTGCGTCACCGTGCCGACGCCGGCGGCCTTGCCGCGCACCGCGGTCGGGAACACCTCGCTGTTGATCAGCCAGATCGCCAGTCCGAGACTCGCCGCGAACGCCGCTTCGTAGAGCATCAGGCCGACGGTGAGCAGCGTGCCCAGCCCGTGCACGCTGGGCAGCAGGTACAGCGCGCCCAGCGCGAACAGCACGACGATGACGACGCTGGTGCCGCCCAGCAGCAGCGGTCGCCTGCCCACCTTGTCGATGAACAGCAGCGCGATCATCGTGAAGATCATGTTGGCGGCGCCGATGCCCACCGAGGACAGGATCGCCGCGGAGTCACCGAGCCCGGCCTGTTTGAGGATCGTGGGCGCGTAGTAGATGACCGCGTTGACGCCGACGAGCTGGTTGGTGGCGGCCACGGCGAAGCCCAGCAGCACCGCGGGGCGCAGCTTCGGGCTGAGCAGGTCGCGGTAGGTGAACCGGCTCTCCTCGCGCATCGCCTCGGACATCTCGGCGAGCGCGGTCTCGGCGTCCTCGGGGGAGTGGGTGCGCAGCAGCGCCTGGCGGGCGTCCTCGGTGCGGCCGCGGGCGAGCAGCCAGCGCGGGCTCTCGGCGAGGGTGAACAGGCCGACGAGCATGATCAGCGACGGCACGACGGCCAGCCCGACCATCCAGCGCCAGCCGTGGCTGTCGGCGAAGGCGTAGCCGACCAGGTAGGACGCGAAGATGCCGATGGTGATCATCAGCTGGTTCATCGACACCAGGCGGCCGCGCAGCCTGGGCGGGGCGATCTCGGCGATGTAGGTCGGCACGACCAGCGACGAACCGCCGATCGCCAGGCCGAGCAGGACTCGCGCCACGACCAGGACCGCCGTGCCCGGTGCCAGCGCGGACAGCAGCGCGCCCGCGGTGAACACGGCCGAGAGCGCGATCAGGGTGACCTTGCGGCCGATGCGGTCGACCACCGGGCCCGCGCCGACCGAACCGACGATCGCGCCGAGCAGCAGCGACGCGACCACGAACTGCTTCATCCCGTCGGAGAGCGCGAACTCCGGGGCGATGTAGAGCAGCGCGGCCGAGATGACGCCGGTGTCGTAGCCGAAGAGCAGGCCGCCGAGCGCGGCGATGGTCGACGCGCCGAGCACGGCACCCCGTCGAGCGGGCGACGCGGACTTGTCCGCGACCGTGGATGTGGTCATGGGTGCTGTTGCCCTCCCCGGACCCGCTGCGATGCGGGTCGATGTGCGCGCCGCGGCGCGGACTCCGCTTTGAGTGATCGGCACTGTAGGGCCAAGTTAAGCGCTTGCGCAAGCGTTTGCCGGGTATGCTTCGCGTCACCTGATCGAGCCCGGAGGAGTGCTTGTCAATGGCGACCATGGCCGATGTCGCGCGCGTCGCGGGGGTTTCCACCGCGACCGTCTCGCACGTCATCAACGGCACCCGCACGGTGCGCGAGGAGACCCGGGAAGCCGTCGAGGCCGCCATCGCCGAGACCGGGTACAGCCCGAACACCCTCGCCCGGTCGCTGGCCACCGGAGGATCCCGGTCGATCGCCGTGGTGATGTCGGCGATCTCCAACCCCTACTTCGGCCAGGTGCTGCAGGGCATCGAGTCGGAGGCGGTGCGGCAGGGCTACACGCTGCTGCTGGCCGACCCGCGCGACGACCCCGAGCACGAGCTCACCGTGGCGCGCAGCATGCGCGAGCGCCGCGTCGACGGGGTGATCCTCGCGCCGTCGGCGGAGCCGGCGCGGGCGCTGGAATACCTGGACTCGCAACGAGTTCCGGTCGTGCTGGCCGACCGGCTGGCCGACGAGCGCTACGACCAGGTGGGCCCGGACAACGCCGGACCCACCGCGTTGCTGGTCGACCACCTCGCCGAGCTCGGGCACACCCGGATCGCGATGGTCTCCGGGCTGGGCGGGCTCACCACCACCGAGGAGCGGCTGCGCGGGTACCGGGACGGGCTGGAGCGCAACGGGATCGGCCTCGACGACGCGCTGCTGCTGGAGGGCGCGTCGGAGAGCGACCGCGCCGCCCGGGTGACCGCGGGGCTGCTCGCGCGGCGCGATCCGCCGACCGCGGTCATCGCGGCCAACAACAGCATGACCATCGGGGCCATGCAGGCGATCAGCGAGTCGGGCCTGCGGGTGCCGGACGACGTGGCGCTGGTGGGTTTCGACGACTTCCCGTGGGCGGATTGGTTCTCGCCGCGGCTGACCGTGATCGCTCAACCGAGCGCGGAGATCGGCACCACCGCGGCCCGGTTGTTGTTGCGCCGAATAGCCGATCCCGATTCCTCACCGCTAACACATAGATTGGAGTCGAGTCTCATCCACAGGAATTCGTGCGGCTGCCTTTGAAACGGTTCAAGGAATTCGTCGTCGCGGTAAACTCCGGTGGGACGTTCGGCGACTTGTTGTCACATCGCGATTGGACGAGGAAGCCTTCGCGCGGGAGCGCTCTTTAGGATTTCGATCGGAAGGGATCCCGCGAGCGCGGATCCATGGTCGTTTTGAGGTTTCGCAGAGCGTGGTGCAGGCGGGATTTCACGGTTCCGGGCGGGATGCCCAGCGTGCTCGCGGCGCTGGTCGCGGTGTGGTCGGCGAAGTAGACCTCGTAGAGCACCGAGCGGTGCGCGGGGACCAGCTTGCTGACCATGGTCGCCACCACGACCCGGTTGACGACGGCGTCGGCGTGGTCGGCGTCGTAGTCGGCAGAGGAACTGCCTGCGATTTCGTCGACCTCGGTGGGCCGTGCGCGGCGGGCGCGGATGCGGTCGATGGCGATGTTGTGGGCAACTCTGGTCAGCCAGCCCCAGACCGACCCGCGTTCCGGCGTCAGCGTGTCCGCGTGCTGCCAGGCCCGGAGCATCGTCTCCTGCACGACGTCTTCGGCCAGGTGCGGGTCGGAGAGGATTCTGTTCACGTACGACAGGAGCCTCGCGTAGTAGTCGTCGTAGAGCGACTTCAAGGTCGTGTCAGTGTTGCGAACTGCTTGTTCGCAGACTCCGTTCACCGAGGAGGCGTGAGCCCGTTCGAATGCGATCGCTGATCGCGGATCTCCGAGTAGCGTCATGTGGATTCTTCATTCGGTTGTCTGCCCCGTTGGTCAATCGTTCGCAGAGCTTGGGAGAACGACCGGAATCGGGGTCTCCGGATGGCAGCGATGAGCTTGCCCGTTAGCTCGAACGGGGGAAATGAGGGAGCTCACTTAGATTTTCTACGTGAAGGGCGGCGGTTGCTCAGATGAGCATTTGCATGGGCGAGTTGTCCGGTTTCATACCCATGTGCCGGACCAACCAGTCGGTCGGAAACATAAAGCTCCTGTGAACCCCGGATGACGGCCCCGTGATGGGGTCACTCGGCGTGATCATCCCTGCCCTGGGCGTCGCGGTGCGTGCCTTGACGGATCGACGCGAGGTGTCACGGGAGGGGTGGAGCTCGACGGTTCTCAGGCGGATCTTGGGCCGCTGCGCGCCTCTTCGCCGTCGTGCCGCGTGGCCTCCACTGCGATCTCGACCCGGGATCGGGCGCCCAGCTTGGCCAGGATGTGCGAGACGTGGACCTCGACCGTGCGGCGGGAGGAGAACAGCGCCGTCGCGATGTCGGGGTTGGGCAGCCCGTCGGCCACCAGGCGGGCGATCTGCCGCTCCGTCGGCGTCAACGACTCCCAGCCGTTGGTGGCCCGGTGACGCCGCCCCCGTGCCTGCCGGACGCCGTGCGGCCGCATCCGCGAGTCCGCGCGGCGCAGGTCCCAGCTCGCACCGAGCTTCTGGTAGATCTTCACGGCCCCTGCGTAGGCGGTGCGAGCCGACGCCGACTCGCCGCGCTCGGCCAGCACCACCGCCATGTCCTCCAGAGCCCGGGCGTAGCGGGGCGGCTGGTTGGTCTTGCTGTAGAGCTCGATCGCCGCCCGTAGCGTCGTGGGATCGCGCTCCAGCAGGCCGCGGCAGTGCTGGGACGCGGCAACGATGTTGGGCACCGCGCCAACGGCGGCGTCCTCGGCGCACGCATCGGTGGCCCGGCCCGCGATCTCGGTCGCACCGGTCTCGATCGCCAGCCGCACCAGCTGCGGCAGCCACAGGTAGCGGGTGCCGAATCGCTTGCCCTCGGTCAACGCGTCCGAGAGCAGCCGCACCGCGCTGCCCGGATCCGACTCCGCCTCGGCGCGCATCGCTGCCGCCAGCAGCAGGAACTCCGCCGACGAACACCTCGGCAGGGCCTCTTCGGAGCCGGCCGCCTGCAGGCTGCGGCGCAGCGTCGAGCGGTCGTCGCGATGGCCTGCCAGCAACGCCGAAAGACCGTGCAACCAGCGGCGTCCCGGGTCGTCGAGCCGATCGGCGAGCTCGGAGACGGCTCCCAGCTCGGCGGTGGCGTCCTCCCACCGGCCGATCGTGTAGTAGTGGTTGGCCGCCGAGAGCCGAACCACCGCCAGCCGCGACGGGGTGGCGGAACGCTCGGCGATGGCGAGCATCTCGTGCAGCGCGCCGTCGGCCTCGCCCGCCTGGCCGAGCCCGAACAGCAGCATCATCCGGTTGCCCAGCACGGTCAGCCGCAGATCGGTGTTCTCCGGCGCGTCGCCCAGCGCGGCACCGGCCTGCTCGTAGCAGATCACGGCTTCGGCGAGGTCGCACCGGCGCGCCAGCGCAGCGCCGCGCACGTGCAGAGCCAGGCCGAGCGCGAAACCGTCGCGGGCCGGGCGGGCTTCGGCCAGCGCGCGCTCCACCGCCGCGTCCGCGGCGTCGAAGTGCCCGCGGGCGAGCATCACCTGGCCCAGCACCGCGTGCATCCGGGCCAGCCACGGCCGGTCGATTCCCGGTGTCCGCAAGGCGTTCTCGACGACCTCGGTCGCCAGGTCGTCGAGTCCCAGCACGGCCAGCGACCACGCCAGGTACCAGCTGAGCTCCGCGGTGCAGGACAGATCGTGGGTGTCGGCGAGGGCGCGTTCGCTCAACGCGCGGGCCTGAGCCGGGCGTCCCAGCTGCACCATCGCCAGAACTCGGGCGGTGCGCAGGGAATCGCGACGCGGGTCGCGCGTGGACAGCGGCGGGATCGCCTTGCCGAGCAGCTCCCCGGCGCACTCCGGCGCGCGGTGGGCCAGCATCCTGCCGTTGTCGAGGAGCCAGTCCAGGCCCCAGTCGTCGATCTCGGCGTCGTCGACGGCGATCGACGCGAGCAGCTGCTCGCCCGTGCGCTCCACCGGAGCTCCGGAGGCGGCCAGCGCGCGAGCGGCCTGGTGGTGCAGCGCCAGGCGCAGGGCGGTCGGGGTGGTCTCGTGCAGGGCTTGGCGGATCAGCCCGTGCTGGAACGTCAGCCGCGAACCCGATTCCACCAGCAGGCCGGCGGTCAGCGCTTCCTCCACGCAACCCACCAGCGCCACGACCGGGCGTTCGGAGACGGTGCGGAGGTCCGTCACCGAGAACGTCGGTCCCAGCAGCGCTGCCATCCGCAGCAGGCCGATGGTGTCGCTGCCGACGAAGCCCAGCCGGGAGGCGATCGCCTCGGCCAGCGACCGCGGCAGCGCGTGATCGGTGGCGTCCTGGGTGATCTCGGCGCGGGAATCGGTGATGTCGAGGTGGTTCTCGCGGCGGAGCGCCAGCACCATCTCCCGCACGTAGCGAGGGTTCCCGGCGGCGCGGTCGAGCATCGCCAGCAGCGCGGGCCCGATCTCGGTAGTCCCGGTGAGGTCGGCGGCCAGGGCCGCCGCGGCGACCGCGTCCAGCGGTGGCACCGCGATGCGCACCGCCGCGCGGTCTTCGCCCCGGACCACGCCGAGCTCGGTGCGGCCGCCCGAGGGGCGGATCGAGGCCACCAGCAGCAGTGGAAGGTGCTCGGCGATGCGGCTCAGCCGGTGCCAGACCAGCAGGCTGGCCTCGTCGGCCCACTGCACGTCGTCGACGGCGAGCACCAGAGGCCCCGTCGCGCAGTACTTCTCGACCAGCGCGATCAGCTGCTCGGCGAGCGTCGGGACCGGATCGTCGGCGGCCGAGCGCAAGCGCTCGTGGATCCCGAGGACTTCGGCGTCGTCGGACTGCGGGTGCACGGACAGGCAGTCCAGCAGGACCCGCAGCGGGAAGCG
The DNA here is from genome assembly GCF_054778355.1 of Saccharopolyspora tripterygii. Lineage (NCBI taxonomy): Bacteria > Bacillati > Actinomycetota > Actinomycetes > Pseudonocardiales > Pseudonocardiaceae > Saccharopolyspora > Saccharopolyspora tripterygii. The sequence continues at coordinate 64,396 of NZ_BAAGZP010000023.1, forward strand.
CTGGGACAGCTGGTCGGCGGTGGCGTGGTGCACCGCGCAGCCGTGGCGCTCGGCCTCGGTGACCAGGGCGCGCAGCAGCGCCGTCTTGCCGATGCCCGGCTCCCCCTCCAGCCAGAGGACGTTGCCGCGCCCGGCGGCGACCTCGCCGACCTGCCCGCGCAGCTGCGCGAGCTCCACGTCCCGTCCGAAGACCTCCGGGCCTGCGCCCGACGTCATCACCGCGCCCCTGCCTGATCCCGGACCGGTGTCGGAGTGGTCAGCGGGTGCGTGCGCGTTCGAGCTCATCGGTCGGGCCGTGAGCTGTTCGCGACCTGCGCGTGCCGGCTCCTCCTCGGAGGGCTTGATCGAGTTCTGTTCGCGCACGCAGCCTAGCCCCCGTTCTTGCCGGAGCTGTGCCACGCCGATCGCCAGCCGCGCTCGCGCGCTCGGGGCAGCAGCACGGCACCGGCCGCGCCGAGCGCGGCCAGCAGCCCGACGGCGCCGGTCACCAGCAGCGCGACCAGTTGCGGGAGCGGATCGACGAACGGTTTCGGCGGCAGCTGAACCGGTTTCGCGGCTGCGGCGTTCGGGCGCTCGCCGGACTCGGCGGGCAGGACCGAGGTGACCGCCGCGTGGGGGTTGACCACGCCGTAGCCGCGTTGCGGGTCGGGCAGGTCGGCGGGCGGGTGATCTGCGGTGTCCTGCAGCCGTTCTCGGACCTGCGATGCCGAGAGATCCGGGTGGTAGGCGCGCACGAGCGCGGCCGAGCCCGCCACGAAGGCGACCCCGATGCCGCCGCCGGACGCGACCAGCTGGCCGTTGCCGCGCGGCGCGATGCCCACCACGTCGTCGCCCGGTGCGACCAGCGCGGGCGGGCCTGCCGCGTGCTGGATCGGCTCACCTTCCCCGGTGATGCCGGTGACCGGCAGGGCGTCCGGGAACCCGGCGGGATACGGGATCGCGTCATCGCCCACGTCCACATCGGACGGTGCGATGACCAGTGCGTCCTTGCTCAGCGCGTAGGACACCGCCGCCCGCAGGCCGCCGTCGGCCGATGCGGTGCCCACCGACACCGCGATCACCTTCGCGCCGCTGTCGGCGGCCGACCGGATCGCCGAGGCCAGCTTGCCCGCGTCGACCTCCTTGGGATCGTTGGTGATGCGCAGCGGCAGGATCTGCGCGCCCGGTGCGATGCCGGTGAACCCGGTCCCCGCCGACGGACGCGCGGCGATCACCCCGGCCATGAACGTATCCCGGCCGGCGCAGTCGTCGTCGCCCGCGCCACCGATCAGGCTCTGCCCGGACAGCACCGCGCCGCGGAGCGACGGCGCCGCCGCGCTCACCCCGGTGCCGATCACGGCCACCGTCACCGACTCGCCGCTGGTGAGGCTCCAGGACCGGCTCGGGTCGAGGCGCTGAAGCGCCCAACCTTCCTGCGGGACCGCGGTGTTCGCCGGTTCGGCGCACTTCTGCTGGGCTTCGGCCGGAACCGGTGCGGCGGCGAGCGCGGTCCCGCTCGCCAGCGCCACCGCGACCAGCGCCGCCCTCACGAGCGGTCCCCGGCGGGCCGCGGCTCCAGCCAGCCCGCCTGCATGAGGGTCGCGCTGCGCCGGGTCACCAGGTGCGCGCGGCCCGCCGGGAGCACCTGCGCGCGCATGCCGTTGAGCAGCGGCATCTCCGTGGGCGGGCAGGAGAACGCCAGGTCCGGAGTGTTGGACTCCTGCATCCGCCGCACCACCGAGTCCATCGACAGCCGCGACGAACCGGCGGCGCTGCGGGTGAGGATCACGTGCAGCCCGATGTCGGCGGCCTGCGGAAGCAGGTCCAGCAGCGAGTCCAGCGGGCCGCCCATCGTGCTGGCCAGCAGGTCGTAGTCGTCGACGAGGATGAACACCTCGGGACCCGACCACCAGTCGCGCCGCTGCAGCTGCTGCGGCGTGACGTCCGCGCCGGGCAACCGCTCCCGCAGCTCGCCGGCCGCGGTGCCGACGATCTCCTTGGCGGCGGTCGCCGAGAACGCGAAACCCCGCCGGTAGGCGTCGGGAACGGCGTCGAGCAGCACGCGACGCGAGTCGACGAGGATCAGCTCCGCTTCGCCCGGCGCGTAGGTCTTCGGGATCGCGTCGGCGACCAACCGCAGCAGCGCGGTCTTGCCGCTGCCGGTGTCGCCGAGGACCGTCAGGTGCGGCTGCGACGAGAAGTCGTGCCACACCGGCTGGAGGTCGGCCTCGCCCCAGCCCAGCGCGAGCCGCAGCTTGCCCTGCGGCTCGGGCAGCTGCTCGGCGGGCAGCACCGACGGCAGCATTCGCACGCCGGCGGCTTGCTCGCCGTCCCAGTTGTCGGCCACCGCCTCCGCCAGCATCCGGGCGCCCTTGGCCAGGTCGTCGACCCGGCGCAGACCGTCCAGGCGCGGGATCGCCGACATGAAGTGCAGCTTCTCCATCGTCAGGCCGCGACCCGGCTGGCGCGGAACGCCGGCCGCCGCGCGCATGTCGATGACCGAGTCGATCGAATCGCCCAGCCGCAGCTCCAGCCGGGTGCCCAGCTGGTCGCGCAACTGGCTGTGGATGTCGGCCCAGCGGCTGGTGGTCAGCATCAGGTGGATGCCGTAGGTCAGCCCGCGCGAGGCCAGCGACCGGATCGTCTGGTCGTGCTGCTCGAAGTCGCTGCGCAGCGTGCCCCAGTTGTCCACGACCAGGAACACGTCGCCGAAGGAGTCCTCCGGGATCTTGCCCGTGCGGCGCAGATCCCGGTACTCGGCCATGTTCTCCACGCCGTGCGCGGCGAAGATCTGCTCGCGCTGGGCGAGCACGCCCTGCACCTCGGCCACGGTCCGGCTGACCCTCTCGGAGTCCATCCGGCCCGCGATGCCACCGATGTGCGGCAGCTCGCCGAGGGTCTGCAGGGTGCCGCCACCGAAGTCCAGGCAGTAGAACTGCACCTCGTCGGGCGTGTGGGTCAGCGCCAGACCGGCGATGAGCGTTCGCAGCATCGTGGACTTGCCCGCCTGCGGACCACCGGCGATGCCGACGTGCCCGCCGACCCCGGACAGGTCCACCATGTACAGCTCGCGGGCCTGGTCGAAGGGCTTGTCGATGACGCCCACCGGGACCTGCAGCTTGCCCCGGCCCGGCCAGCTGATCGGGGTCAGGCCGTGGTCGGCGTCGGGGACCAGCGGCGGCAGCAGCTCGTCGAGCGTCGGAGGCTCGTCCAGCGGAGGGAGCCACACCTGGTGCGCGGGAGGGCCCTGGCCCTTGAGACGGCTGACCGCGACCTGCAGCAGCGTCTCGGTCATCTCCTCCTCGGTTTCGGTCTCGGGCTCGGGTTCCGGGACGTGCTCTGTGGGAGCGTCGGGGAGCCGGGCCGCGCCGAAAGCCACGACCTGACGGCTGATCTCGGCCTTGCGCTGCTCGGCGGTGCGCCGCTTGAACGGCGCCGAGACGTAGGCGGCCTTGAACCGCGACAGCGTCGCCACGTCCGAGCGCAGGTAGCCGTTGCCCGGCGCGCTCGGCAGCTGGTAGGCGTCGGGAACGCCGATCACGGAACGGCTTTCCATCGCCGAGAAGGTGCGCAGGCCGATCCGGTAGGAGAGGTGGCTCTCCAGCTTGTGCATCCGGCCGTCGTCGATGCGCTGGGAGGCCAGCAGCAGGTGCACGCCCAGCGACCGGCCCAGTCGGCCGATCATCACGAACAGCTCCGAGAAGTCCGGGTGCGAGGCGAGCAGCTCGCTGAACTCGTCGACGACCAGGAACAGGCTCGGCATCGGCGCCAGCGGAGCGCCTGCGGCGCGGGCCTTCTCGTACTCCAGCAGGGAGCTGTAGTTGCCTGCGGAGCGCAGCAGTTCCTGCCTGCGCACCATCTCGCCCTGCAGCGCGTCCTGCATGCGGGTGACCAGCGGAGCCTCGTCGGCGAGGTTGGTGATCACCGCGGAGGTGTGCGGGAGCTCGTCGAGTCCCAGGAACGTCGCGCCGCCCTTGAAGTCCACCAGCACGAAGTTGAGGACCTCGGAGGAGTGCGTGATCGCCATCGCGACCACCAGGGTCCGCAGCAGCTCCGACTTGCCCGAACCGGTCGCGCCGATCAGCAGGCCGTGCGGGCCCATGCCGCCCTGCGCCGACTCCTTGATGTCCAGCTCGATCTTGGTGCCGTTCTCGGCGATGCCGATCGGCACCCGGAGCCGGTCCTGCTGCGAGGTCCGCGCCCACGTGCGGGCGGCGTCGAGCTTGTCCATCTCGCCGACTTCCAGCAGCGCGGCCAGATCGAAGTCGGTGACCATCGGCTCGACGATGTCGGTCGTGGCGCTGAGCCGGAACGGGGCGAGGGTGCGCGCCAGCGAGGCGACCTGCGAGAGCCCCATCGAATCCGGCACGCCCAGCTCCGTGCGCACCTCGGCACCCGAGCGGTTGAGCCGGATCATGTCGATCTGCTGACCGGAGAGCTCCAGCCGGAGCGTGGTGCGCTGCGCGGGACCGGACATGTCCAGGTTGAGCACCGTCGCGTTGCGGTAGCCCGCGCCCGCCAGCCGCGACTCCGCCGGGGTCTCGACGCCGTCGAGGACGACCACCACGTAGGGCTCGTCGCGGGTCGGGCTCGCGCCCGCCTCGAACCGGCCCCGGTCGCCCAGGTCCGGGCCGATCAAGGCCTCCAGCTCGGCCAGCGTGGTGGTCAGCATCCGCACGTGCCCGGCACCGTCCTGCTGACTGGTGTGCTGGGCGTGCGGCAGCCACTTCACCCAGTCCCACTCGGGCGCCCGGTCCGGGCTCGCGCATACGGCGATCTTGAGGTCGTCGGGGGAGTGGAAGGTCACCAGCTGCGCGAGCACGGCGCGCAGCAGACCGCGCGCCGCCTCGGTGTCCCCGCGCATCTGCACCTGCGAGAAACCGCGCAGGAACAGGGCCGTCGGCAGATCGTCCACAGTGGTGTAAGCCTTGATGAACCGCCGCAGGGCGCGGGCTGACAGCGGCTCCAGGTCTTCGACCGGTTTGGACTGCACCGGCGTCATCTTCATCGCCAGCCGCTGAGCGGACCGGCCGATGCGCACCTCGGCGAAGTCGGCGTGCGAGAGGCGCCGTTCCCACAGCCGTCCGCTCATCGCCACCGACCACAGGCCACCCGGGTCGGGATGCCGCCACGACAGGGCTTTCCGCTGATCCAACGCGACCTGGCGGACCTGCTTGCGCATCTGGCCCAGGTAGCGGAGGTAGTCGCGGCGCTCGCCCTTGAGGCGTCGCTTGCGCTCACCGATGCTGCGGCCCATCTGACCGAAACCCATGGCCAGCATGGACACCGCCATCAGCGCCACCACGATGAGACCGATGCCGCCGAAACCGCCGGATCCCCCGCGGCCCATGAACATCAGCATCATGGCGCCGGAACCCAGTGCCATCGGCAGGTACATCAACAGCCCGCCGAAACCACCGCTGACCTGCTCGGGTATGACGGGCGGCTCCTGCAAGGACAGTTCCCCGTCGGGCATCACGGGGGGCTTCTGCCTGGCCGGTCGCCGGAACGGCGTCACACTCAATGCGATCAGATCCTTTCACTGCTACCCCTCATCCCTCTACACGGTTGGAGGACTCCGAACGGGTCACCGCAGCGGCGGAAACCCGGAGCACGAAAGCATCACCCGAAATACCGATCAACGTCCGGAACCCCGTTGGTTCCCGCGCCTCTTCGGACGATTCGGCCGATCAGCGGTGCATGGTCCCTGCGATGCAGGTGGGCGACGTGCGCGCGGAGGACGAGATTGATCAGATCGGTTGAACTGTTCGCGTGCCGAGGACCGTGTTGTGGATATGACGGGAACGACGGCTCAGCCCGCGGTCGCTGCGGGCGAGGTGTGTCGACTGACGATCCAGGGCCCCAGCTCGCGCGTCGAGCTGGCGGTGCCCGCGCACATTCCGCTCGCGGATCTGCTGCCCACCTTCCTCGACCACCTCGGCGGTGGGCTCGGGAACGCGGGTCTGGAACACGACGGCTGGGTGCTGCAGCGGCTCGGTGAGCCCGCGCTGCAGGAGGATCTCGGCACTGCCGCGCTGGGCCTCTACGACGGCGACATCCTCCACCTCCGGCCGCGCAACGACCAGTTGCCGCCGGCCGACTTCGACGACCTCGCCGACGGTGTGGCCACCGGAATCCGCCACCACCGCAAGGACTTGTGGCGACCGGAGAACACCCGGCGCACGCTGCTCGCGCTGCTGGGAGCCTCGCTCGCGCTCGGCCTGATCCTGCTGCCCACCATCGGGGCCGGGCAGTGGGTCGCGATCACCGCGGGCAGCATCGCGCTGCTGCTGCTCGGTGCCGCCACCCTGTCCTCGCGCGCCCTCGGCGACCGGGCCGCATCGGAACTGCTGTTCTCCGGCAGCGCCGTGTTCGGCGCCGCCGCCGGGTGGGCGCTGCCGATGATCGGCCGTCCCGTGATCGCGATGAACGCCCAGCTCGTCGCGCCCTGCCTGACCGCTGCGGCGGTGTGCACCAGCGCCATCGTGCTCGGCCGGTTCCTGGTCGGCGGCGGCTTCGGCGCCGGATACCTCGCGGCGATGCTGACGACCGGGCTGACCGCGCTCGTCGGCCTGCTCAACACCTTCGACATGCTCTCCGCCGGTGGCGCCGCGGCCGTCGTGCTCGCGGTGACGCTGCTGGTGGGGACCCGCGTCCCGCGCATCTCCGCGTGGATGGCCGGGCTCAAGGTGCCGCCGCTGCCGACCTCCGCCGAGCAGTTCCAAGAAGGCATCGACCCCGAACCGGGCCGTGAGCTGATGGACCGCACGGCCGCCGCCGACTTCAACCTCACCGCGCTGTGCTGCGGTCTCGGCGTCGTCATCGCCGGCTGCCTCGGCATCCTCGCCTTCACCCCCGGGTGGGCCTCGCCGACGCTCGCCGCGATCGCCTCGCTGCTGCTCCTGCTGCACTCCCGCGAGTTCGTCAGCTCCCGCCAGCGGGTCGCGGTCATGGTGCCCGGCTTCCTCGGGCTCGCCGCGGTGATCACCGCGATGTGCCTGCTGATCCCCGGCCCGTGGCGGATCGCCGTCATCGGCGGCCTGATCGTCATCGCCGGGCTGCTGCTCGCGGGAGCCCGCAGGCTGCCCGGCAGGCGGATGCTGCCGCACTGGGGCCGGGCAGGCGACTGGGCGCACACCACGCTGGCCATCGCCATCATCCCGATGACCTTCGCCGCCCTGAACCTCTACGCAGTGGTGAGGGCCTCATGGTCGTGACAGGCGTGCTCCGGCGGACTTCCGGAGCAGCGGACCTCCGGACCTGTTCCCAGGCCCTGATCCGGGGAGGTCGTCGTGCACTCGCGCAGTGACCAGGTGCAGGCGCACTCCTTCATGTCCGCGCGCGTCGTGTCCGCGCTCGTGCAGGCCGAACCCGACGCACCCGACCCGCCCCTGCGGCGAACCCCGCTCGGCTACGTGATCGGCCTGATGCTGTCGATGCTCATCGTCGCCGGCTTCGCCGTGGCCGGAGTCCTCGGCTTCGGCGGAGCGACCGACTGGTCCGAACCCGGCAAGCTCATCGTGGAGAAGGAAACCGGAAGCCAGTACGTGCTGGCCTCCGACGGCACGCTGCGCCCGGTGCTCAACTACGCATCGGCGCGGCTGCTCGGAGCGAGCGAAGTCGCGGAGGTGTCCGACTCGACGCTGAGCGAGGTTCCCCGCGGCACACCCGTGGGCATCGTCGGCGCTCCGGATGGGATCCCGGCAGGCGCCGCGGGTGGCGCGGGCCAGGCGTGGCTGGTGTGCGCGACCACCACCCGCGACGCCGCCGGGGCCCCGCACGCCACCGTCTCCCTGCACGTCGGCGACACCGCCGACGTGGAACCCGCGCAGCAGGACGAAGCCGTGCTCGTGCGCTCCAGCGCCGGAGATCAGTACCTGGTGTGGCGGGACAAGCGGATGAAGCTCAGCGCCCCGTGGGTCGCCGCCGTGCTCGGCTACGACTCCTCCACCGCGCTGCCGGTGCGCGACGCCTTCCTCAACAGCACGCCCTCCGGACCCGACCTCGGACCGCTCCGGATCCCCGGCGCAGGCCAGCCCGGCCCCGCGCTCGGCGGACAACCGACCCGCATCGGGCAGATCTTCTCCGTCGCGGTCGTCGGACGCCCGCAAACCCTCTACATGCTCACCACCAGCGGCCTGATGCCCGTCAACGGCACCACCGCGGCGCTCGCGATGGGCGACCCGGCAGGAGGCGGGCAAGCCACCCCGCGCGCCCTGTCACCCGCCGCCATGGCCTCGGTCGGGCAAGTCCCCTCCTCGCCGCTCATGGCGCAACTGCCCGATGAGCCCCCGAGGCTGCTCGGCACCGGCCAGACCGGCGACCCCGACGCCGGAACCCCCTGCGCACAGATCGAACCCGGGCCGCGCGGAGCGAAAACCACCCTTGTGAGCGGATGGCCCGACGGCGGCGTGGTCGTCGGCGGACCCGGCATCGAGCGGGACGAGTTCACCGCCGACCGCATCGACGTCCAACCCGGCGCAGGCGTGCTCGCGCGCACGCTCCCCGCGCCCGGCGTACCAGGCGCCGGCCTCTACCTGGTCACAGATTCGGGCGCCAAATACCCGGTGCCCGGCCAGAGCGCAGCCGAAGCCCTCGGCTATCGGCTGGCCGAAGCGGTTCCGGTACCAGCGCACCTGCTCTCGCTGCTGCCGACCGGGCCGGTGCTCGCACCGGAGCGAGCCGCAGGTGGTGGTGTGCGAGCAGCACCCTGATCTACCGGCCGCCACGGCCGGCAGGCGACAAGCAAGTCGAAACCCGCACAGTGCAAGGAGAACCCGATGACCGCACCAGGTGCCCAGTACGGCCTCAATGACTCGCAGCTGCAGCAGATCATCGAGGCGACCAACCAGTCGCTGTCGCAGATGCGCCAGCTCAACAACCAGGTCCAGACCCAGGCGGCGTCGCTGGGCCAGGCCAACGTGTCCGACTCCGGCCGCATGCTGGTCGACAAGTTCGGCGTGTGGGCCGGCGACTTCTCGCGCATCGAGAGCGAGCTCAACCAGCTCAACCAGCGCGTGATGGACGTCCGCAACGCCTCGCTGCAGGCAGCCCAGCAGGCCGCCGACAACGCCTCCGGCGCAGATCTCTGATCTCTTTTCTCCAACCCACTCGATTTGCTTGCCGGTGCGGGTAGCGGAACCTGAGACGTCTTCTGGGCTCCGTGCGCCACGGCTTATGTATGTCCAATACACGGCGCCGTGGCGTACTCACCCAGAAGACGTCTCAGAACCCGCGGCGGTGCCAGTTGCTCGGGTGGGGCAAGGAGAAAGCGGCTCCGCCGCTTGCGTGACCGGTGTGCTCAACACCCTTCATTGCGGAAACTTATACTCAGGACGGAGATTGTGATGACTCAGTTCAGCGTGCAGCACGGGGCCTACGAAGAGGTCAACATGGGGCTGCAGCAGGCCGTTCGTCAGATGGGCACCATCCTCGACGAGCTCAACGGCTTCCTGAAGAACATGGGCGAGGCGACGCAGGGCAAGGCCGCGCCGCTGTGGGCCGAGAAGCAGCAGAAGTGGAACCAGGCCTACACCGAGATGAACACCCGCCTCAACAGCGGATTCACCTCGTCCAACAACGCCGCGCAGGCGTTCCAGGACGGGGACAACCGCAGCGCCCAGATCATGGCGTGAGCCGGACGCCCCTCCAGGGCGCTCCGCTCAGCGGTGCGGGTCGACGTCTGAGAACCCGTGCGGCGCAAGCCGACTCCCTCACCTGAGGTAGGCGGCCGCGCGAGCAGGCGTCACCGCGGTTGAAGTGTCGGGTGCGGGCCGCCACGCGCAGCGGCCCGCACCCGATCCCCCTCCCTTCCCGTGCAAAGGAGAGTCTCGTGGCTGACGAGACGAAGACGAAGTTCGACAGCGGTCAGTACGAGAAGCTGATCAAGAACGTCGACACCCACGAAGACGAGCTGCGCAAGCAATTCTTGGGCGCCAGCTCCGGAATCCGGCTCGCCGCGGACCTAGGCGAGCGGGTCCACGCGGGCAACCCGGAATGGCCTGCCATCCAGTCGCTCAACGAATCCCTGGGCGCCCTGGGCAAATCCGCCGAGACCATGAACGAGAAGACGAGCAAGGACTGGCGCAAGTTCACCGAGGCCCTCAACGACGCCAAGCGCGTCTTCGAGGACACCGACGACCTCGCCAGCTACTCGGCGACCGAGTTCGTCCAGGACTACCCGGACCTCGGTCAGCAGGCACCCGCCAGCTGAGGTTGAGGAGCTGTTCCCGAATCGCCTTGCTCGGCGGTACGGGCTGAGTCCCACACCTGAAGCAACGGCTACTGCCGCAATCTGAGCAGACCTCAAGCACCCGACCCGCACGTCGAACAACCTCATCTGACGGCATCAGCCCAGGAGCAGGAGAAAGCCCATGCCCGAGAACGCGGACCTGTCAGGCCCCAGCAGCGACTGGACGTTCTTCCAGGCGCTCAGCGCGTTGACCGGAAAAGGGCCGGACCTGAAGTCTAAGGCCGAAGGCGTCAAGTGGTTCGAGGTCGCAGGCGGCGGTGACGGTGGCGCCGGTGGCAAGGATGCCGACTTCACCGGGGACAGCCTCAAGGAGAACCTGAGCAACCGGGTCGCTCCCACCGAAGACCTCACCTACACCGCTTTCGACCGGGTCTACTACCGGGTCAACCGCAACACCGCGGCGGCCGATGCCTGGACGCAGGCCATCAACGACGCCGGGACCATCGTGAGCGAGATGTCCTCGGGCAAGAGCGGCACGCTCGACCTGCCGACCCTGCGTCAAGCGCAGGACCTGGTCGGCAAGTACGAGAAGTGGCTGGAGGGCTCCGGCAAGGAGTTCCGGACCTGGGCCAAGTCGCTGGACTCAGATGATTCCGGGTTCAGCGGCAAGGCCGCCTCGGTCATCCAGGGCCGGATGGACCAGAACGCCGACAAGCTCGAAGGCCTGCACGAGCAGCTCACCCTCGACCGCGGGGTCGCGGTCTCGGTGGCGCTGAAGAACCTCGGCGACAAGATCGAAGCAGCGGTCAAGGGACTGGCCGAGGCCTTCTACGACTTCCGCAACCGGGCGCTGTACCTGCCCAACAACAAGCGGGTCGACTACGAGAACCAGCTCTACGAGTTCCTGACCAACGGCGTCGGCCTGGTCAAGGGCGCCCCGAACTACCAGCTAGACGGCAAGAGCACCGAAGAGGCCCAGTCCTACATCAACACCTCGCTGGCCAGCTTCAAGGAAGGCAACCTGGTCACCGCCGGTCCGTGGGACAAGATGAACACCGAGATCACCAACGCCGCGCTCACCGAGCTCAAGGCGCTGGACACCGCGGCGGCCGCGGCGCTCAAGCCCCTCGAAGAAGAGCTGAAGTACACGCAGTCGGCGATCAAGGAGCTCACCGAGCCCGAGGTCAGCGCGCCGAACACGCCGCCGACCACCCCGCCCCCCAACGGGGACACGAACATCCCGCCGCCCCCCGGTGGCGACACCAACATCCCGCCGCCGGGTGGGGACACCAACGTGCCGCCGCCGGGTGGGGACACCAACGTGCCGCCGCCGGGTGGGGACACCAACGTGCCGCCGCCGGGCGGGGACACCAACGTGCCGCCGCCCGGCGGGGGCGACGGACTCGGCACCGGCGGCGGTGGCCCGGAAGGCCTCGGCGGCCCCGGTGGCGGGGACCCCGCCAACGGCGGTGCCGGTGGTTTCGGCGGCGGCCCCGAGGGCCTCGGCGGCCCCGGTGGTGGAGACCCCGCCAACGGCGGCATCGGTGGGCTGGGCGGCGAGAACGGTCTCGGCGGTCCCGGTGACCCCGCCAACGGCGGCCTCGGTGGCGGACTCGGCGGTGCTGACGGACTCAGTGGCGACTCCGGCCTCGGTCCCGGCGGCGACAACGGCGCCAACGGAGGCGCGACCCCACCCGTGGTCGGCCCCGGCGGTCTCGGACTGGGTGGCGGAGCCGGGGGAGGCGCGGGCACCAAGCCCGGCACCAACCCCAACGGCGACCTGGCCAACGGTGGCGCGGGCGGCTTCGGCGACTTCGGCCAGAACGACCCGGCCAACGGCGGTGCCGGCGGCCTCGGCGGGGCCCAGCAGCCCGGCTTGGTCGACAGCGGCCTGACCGAGAGCTCCTTCGACCCGGCCAACGGCGGTGCTGGCGGCTTCGGCGACGTGCCTGGTCAGCAGGACCAGGACCGTCCCGGCATGGCCGGTGTGCCGCTGGACTCCAACGGGAACCCGATCCCCGGAGCCGGTGAAGGTCTGGGAGATCCGGCCAACGGTGGTGCCGGCGGCTTCGGCGATCTGCCGGGCGGTGCCGATGGTGGCCTGGGCGCGGGTCTGGGTGACCCGGCCAACGGTGGTGCCGGCGGCTTCGGCGATCTGCCGGGCGGTGCCGATGGTGGCCTGGGCGCGGGTCTGGGTGACCCGGCCAACGGTGGTGCCGGTGGTTTCGGTGATCTGCCGGGCGGCCAGGGCGGTTTCGACCCGGGTGGCCTCGGTTCCGGTGCGGGTGGCGGTCTCGGTGACGCGGCCAACGGCGGCCTGGGTGGTTTCGACCCGGGTGGCCTCGGTTCCGGCGCGGGCGCGGGTCTCGGCGACGCGGCCAACGGCGGTGCCGGTGGCTTCGGCGACGGCGCGGGCGGTCTCGGCTCCGGCGGTTTCGACGGCGTCTCCGACCCCGCGGAGGGCTACGGCTTCGACAACGTCTCCGACGGTTTCGGCGCACCCGACGGGTCGGCCGACGGAATGGGCGGCGCGGGCACCGGATCCGAGCAGCAGCGCGGCGGTGCGGGCGGCGGTACGACCGGCTTCGGCATGGGGTCCGGCGCGGGCTCCGGCCTCGGCGGTTCGCAGGCCTCGACACCGTCGCCGGGCATGAGCCAGCTCAACGGCCCCTCCACCCAGCAAGGAATGGGGGGAATGCCGTTCATGCCGCCGATGATGGGCGGCATGGGGGGCATGGGCCAGCAGGGCGACAAGAACGAGCGCGAGCGGCAGACCTGGCTGTCCGAGGACGAAGACGTCTGGGGCACCAACGCCGACGCGGGCATGGGCGTCATCGGGCTCCCCGACGAAGCGGACTTCGACGTCGACGAGCAGGTCGCCGCAGGCCCGGTGCGCCCGCCGCGCCAGCCGCAGCAGCCGGCGCCCGCGGAGCAGGAGCAGACCACCCAGGCAACGGCGTCCGGGTAGGGCTGAGGAGTGGTGGCCGGGTGCGCGGGGTGAACCGCGAACCCGACCGCGGCGGAAGCCGCACTCCGGGAACAAGTCGATCTTCCAGGCAGTCGATCAGGTACGCAGCGGGAAGGAGGGAATGACCCGCGATGTCATCTCCCCTGTTCAACCAGATGGAAAACGCGCTGGCAGACCTCCGCGAGCAGCAGGAGCGCATCCGCGAGGCGCAGGAGCGGGCCGAGAAGGAGACGACGACCGTCTCCAGCAAGGACCGCTCCATATCCGCGACGGTGGACCACCGGCAACGGCTCACCGGCCTGAAGTTCTCCGGCACCCGCTACCGCACGATGGCGCCCGCCGAACTGGCCAACAAGATCGTCGAGCTCGTTCGGCAAGCGCAGGACGAGGCCAACCAGAAGTCCGTCGCGGCCTACAGCGCGATGGCGCCCGCCGGTTTCGGCTCGGCGCTGACGGACATGGTCAACGGCGAGTTCGACCTGGACAAGATGTTCGACGAGGCGGTGCGCGAGGCGGAGAGCATGAGCGACGCCGCCGACGAGGGGGAGGGGTCTGATCGTGGCAAATGACGAGAACGACCTGGTCGCAGCGGACATCGAGGCGCTCAAGCGGGGTGGTGTCGACCTGACCCGGATCGCCGAGACCGCGAACTCCATCTACGCCGACCTCGCCCACGACTGCAACTCCTTCGCGATCGACGGTGACGACGACATCGCCAAGACGCTGCGGACGAAGTACGAGCCCGGTGAGAAGGACGGTCTGGAGTTCCTCCGGATGCTCGGCATCAACATCGGCACCGACGGGGAGAAGGTCGTCGACGTCGGCAAGACCTTCGACGACATGAACGAGACCGCGAACAGCGAGGTGACCAGGGGCGGCAAGAAGGCCTGAGCGCAGGCCCGGTGCGATCGACCGATCGCGCCCGGCCTGATCGCGCACAGACGAGGGGGACGTGAGGGCGCACGATGGCGATCATGGTTCCGGAAGAGGTCGGAAACCTCTTCATGGTCCTGACCGGCGAGAAGTGGCCGCAGATCAACGAAGATCAACTTCGCAAGCTGTCGGAGTCGTGGCGCAACACCTCCAACAGGCTGCGCAGCGAGCTCACCCCCGAACTCGCCCAGGCCATCAAGCTCATCCGCTCGGAGTTCTACGGCAAGGCGGCGATGCGATTCGCCGACCGGATGGCGCCGTACGTCGAGAGCAACGGCTACATCGAGACCGCCGCGACCGGTTACGAGCAGATCGCCGGCTTCCTCAAGCAGCTCTCGGTGCAGACCGAGTACGTCAAGCTCGTCAGCCTGCTCTCGCTGATCGAGCTGCTCGCCGAAATCGCCTGGGCCATCGCGATGGCCGGACCGACCTTCGGTGCCAGCATGGCCTGGCTCGCCGGCCGCTACGCCATCGTCCGCTTCCTGCTGAAGAACATCTGGGGCAGGCTGCTGATGCGCGTCATCCAGGCGCAGATCTTCGGCATCGCCTTCCAGGTGGCCATCGACGCCGCGGCTCAGGGCATCCAGATGGCCAAGGGCACCCGCGACGACTGGGACGAGGACGCCACCAAGCAGGCCGCCGCCGTCGGCGCCCTCGGCGGTGCGCTGGCCCTGCCGTTCGCCGCGCTCGGCGGCGCGATGGGCAACATGCTGGCCAAGGGTCTGGTCAAGGGCGTCGGCGACAAGATCGACAACGACATCCTCAAGGCCGCTGCGGAGGCCGCCGCCAAGAACTTCGCGGACGACTTCCCCAAGGCCCCGTCGCTGGCCAAGTTCGCGACCCAGGTCTCCGACCACATGAACACCCACATCGCGCGCGACATCGGTGCCCACACCCCGGGCAACTACGCGGGCATGACGCTCAAGGGCATGTGGGCCGAGAAGTTCGGCCGCGGCCTCGCCGACGCGGTCGAGGAGGGGCTGCACGAGTTCTTCACCGAAGGCCTCTACGGCGCTATGACGGGCCAGGGCTTCCAGGCCAACCCGTACTCGTTCACCGCGGGCATGTCCGCTGGGCTGTCGGAGAACCTCGGCAGCGTCATCGGCGCCGGGATCTACGGCAACCTCACCCCCGGCAGCGGTGAGAACCCGTTCCTCGCCGCGCAGCGCGAGAACGACGGCGCCGACTCCGACACCTCGCCGTTGCGCAACGGCGACGGGGACCTCGACACCTCCGGCACCGACAGCGATTCCGCGAGCACGTCCACCGGCGGAGTCGGTACCGGTGGTGGGCTCGGCGGGTCCAACGGTGCGCCCAACCCCTCCTCGCTCGGCCAGTCGGGCACGCAGGTCCCGGGGCAGACGACCCAGCAAGGTGAGGGCACGACCGTCGGGTCGGAGACGCAGAGCGACCCGGACGACCCGTTCTCGGACGGGCAGTCCACCGACGGCTCGATCACCGAGTCGCAGACCCAGGTCCCGCAGCAGCCCGGCTCCGGGAGCACCGGAACGCCGGAGTCGCCGGAGACCGTCGCCGTCGGTTCCGACGGGAACCCGGTCTCCGCCGAGAACTCGCAGTCGCAGCAGCAGGATTCGTCCGGCGCCGACCTCTCGCCCGGCCTGCCTCCCGCCGGGCAGCAGTCGAACGCCGACGGGACGGCGATCCCCGATGCGTCCACATCGGAATCCGGTCAGACGCAGAACGGTTCGCAGAACCCGTCGGAGGTCTCGGCGCAGAGCCCTGTGCAGGTCTCGGAGGGGAATTCCTCGGACACCGTTGTGCAGGAAGGCGACTCGACCTCTCCGCAGACGCCGAGCACGACCCCCGCCCAGTCCGCCCCGCAGTCCGGCACGACGCAGCAGGACGGGACGACCACCGCGCAGCAGTCCACCACCGGCACCGACTCCACCGCGACCGACACCGAATCGCAGCAGGTCACGCAGGGCGAAACCGGGACGCGGCCGACACCCACCCCGGTCGTGGCCGATGCGGATTCCAGCTCGCAGGTCGACCGGTCCGCGCAGGTCCAGCAGGACTCGGACAGCACCGACTCCGCCCAGTCCCACCAGGACTCGCAGCAGTCGCGCACCGACTACGCCGACATCCAGGAGGGTCGATCCGGTCAGCAGGACGTGTCGACCGAGACCACGAGCACGACCGGGGTGGAAGGACGAACCCAGGACAACGGCCAGCCCCTGGGCTCCGACCAGACGCCGCGCGCAGACGGGACCCGCGACGGCGCTGTCAACGGGCAGCAGCCGGTCACCGGCACGGGCCAGACCGGGCAGACCCAGTCGCAGACGAGCACGAGCACCACGAACTCGACCGCGTCCACGAGCACGAACGCGCAGCAGTCGCAGACCCAGTCGCAGTCGGGCACCCAGTCGTCCACCACGCGCGGGACCACCACCAACGCCGGTCAGAGCGGCACGTCCTCGCCGTCGGTCGTCGACGTGGCGGCCACGTCGACGACCGCGCTCCCGGAGTTCTCCGGCACACCGAGCACCGAGACGTCCGAGGCCGCGGTCACCGTCGACTCCAGCGGTCAGGTGGTCGAGACCTCGCAGGACCAGGACGCCGCGCACATCCCGGCCGACGACCAGCGATCCCAGGACCCGGCCCGGGAATCCGAGTCCACTCAGGACGGGACGACGACTCAGGACACCCGCGGCGACCAGAGCACGACCCAGCAGGACGGGACCCAGCAGGACACCAGCGCGGTCGCGAACGACGACCTGTTCGCCGCGCTCGACGAGGACCCGAACCTGGACCTGGCGCTGACCGACCCGTCGCAGGTCACCCCGGCACCGGTGCTGCCGGAGACGGCGCGCGCCGCGGACTCCTTCGCCGCCGACATGGCCGCGCACGTCGACGAGACACCGCGCCCGGCGGAGCTCACGCGCGACGGCGTGATTTCCGGCCACTCCCGGCTGCTGCCCACCGACGGCGTCTGGTCCCCGAACGGGAAGGCGCCGCTGGCCGCGAACGTCGCCTCCAAGATCGACGTCGACCCGGCGGTGCGGACCGGTCTGCAGCAGCAGTTCCAGCAGCTCGTCGACACCCGGGGTGAGCTCGGGCTGCTCCAGATCCTCTCCAGCGGGCGGAACTTCCAGGTCCCCACCCGCGACGGCACGCGGAGCGTGTTCGTGCGGATGGACCCCGACACCGTGGCACCCGTCGTGGCCACCGACACCGAGGTGCACAACACCCCGTCGCAGAGCAGCAAGCACGAAGGTGCCAGCCGGTCCATCTCCAGCCACGCGGTCTCCCGCAAGCTCCGGCAGAACGTCGTGGCCGGCTGGGTGGACTCGGCGATCGAGGTCGCTGCCACCTCGCTGAACCTGCGCCTGCTGCCGTTCCTGGGCTGGGGCGAGAGCCGCAGCAGCGCCGTGTCGGACAAGACCGGCAACACCCGCGAGCGCACCGCGAAGCTCGGCAGCCACCACAAGGCCTTCGACGTCGGGTTCCAGGTCCAGTGGGAATCCGACGGCAACCGCGGCAACTCCCGGTTCGACCCGACGGTCCGCCTGGCCTACCCGGAGACGGTCCTGGAGAAGCCGCGACCGGCACCCACCCCGGCCGACGCGACTCCGACGACCACCGCCTCGAACACCCCGAACACGCAGAACGCCTCGAACACCCGGGACGACCAGCGGACCGGCGACCAGAACAACGACACCGAGCGCGCCACCCCCGCTCCGCTCACGCCGGTGCCGATGCCCGCCGACGTGCAGCAGCTGATCGCCAACCTCGACAGCTACGCCGGCGTCGGTGAGCTCAACCGCAACGTCATGTCGAACCTGCCGGACTGGGTGCGCCAGGACCCGACGCTCAGCGAAGGCGTGGCCACCAAGGTCGACAGCTCCCAGTTCGTGGAGGAGACCTCCGAGGGCCTGGTCAACGGCATCGACATCAGCCAGCGCACCACCTACCCCAAGTGGTTGCGGATGCCGGGGAAGAACTGGTCGAAGCACCCCGAGGTCAAGGTGAAGGTCGAGCCGCAGGTCCGCGGCTTCGAGAAGATCGGTGAGCCGAGGCAGATCCGCACCGGTGAGATCCTGCGCAACACCAAGGACACCAGCAGCTCCCAGAGCATCGGATCCCGCGCCGTCGGCGGGTTCCGCGTCCGCGGGCTGTTCACCTCGGGCGAGGCGAAGATCGACGGGCACAACAGCCCGCTGCAGATCGGCCCGATCGGCGTGCTGTCGCTGACCTCCACCCGCAAGGAGTCCCAGACCGGCAGGGAATCGGGGAGCAACAAGGACAAGTCGCTGGAGAACGACGGCGCGCAGCGCTACCGGATCGACCTGTCGCTGGCCGCCGAGATCACCTCCCGCCCGGGCGGGAAGGCCGAATCCGCGCCCGTCCCGGTGCAGGCCACCGACGGCGCCACCTACGTGTGGGTGCGCAACGAGGACGTTCCCGAGTTCGAGAAGGTCCTCAACGACGCCCTCAACCCCGGCGGGACCCCCACGGTCGCGCCGACGACCACCGCCCCCGACGCCGAGCAGCAGGAGCGCATCCACACCGTCCTCGACGGCGAGGGCATGTTCAAGAACGTGGTCCGGGTCGGCGGCACCGGCCAACTGCGCGACCAGGCCCGCCAGCACATCCAGCAACGGCTCACCGCGCTGGGTGTGGACACCGACTCGGTCGACTGGAACCAGGTCAACCGCGACCTCAGCGGCTTCGGCCCCTACAAGGTCATGACGAAGTTCGACGACCTCACCGGTGACGGCAAGCCGCTGACCGTCGACGTCACCGCGGGCGGGCGCAAGTTCAGCTTCCAGCTGACCGGCGACCTGGGCGACGTGACCGGACGGCGCACCCTCGACAACGACGTCCGGTTCAGCGCGACGCGCAAGCACGGCAGCGGCTGGAACACCGGTTTCAAGACGAGCTTCGGCGTGGGCGCGCTGCTGGCCGCGATGGCCCGCACCACGATCCGGCCCTCCGGGTACGGGTCGAGCAACTACGTCGGCGGCATCGCGGGTCTCGGCGGCAGCTGGACCCGCGGCAAGTCCAGCGGTCACGGCGACAGCCTCGACTCCGAGCAGCGCATCAAGTACGAGGGCAAGGCGGACCGGGTCACCCGCGACGTCACCTGGAACCTCCAGGCCACCGACACCTCCGCGCGGAACCCGTTCAGCCGCAAGGCCCCGTCCACCGAGGTGCAGGTGCACGGCAGTGCGGACTACCGGGTGGCGAGCTTCCTGCTCGACGCGGACGCGGGCTGGAACCCGGGCGACCCGGCGCCCGCGAGCGGCCACGACCTCCACGACGGCAACCGCGTCGACATGGACGGCAACACCGCGGTGGTCTCGGTCGTCGACCTCTACGGCAAGGCCAACGAGGCCTTCCACGAGATGCAGCGGGACGCCGCGCGAGGTGCCAAGGAGGGCAAGTTCGAGCGGTTCCGCCGCTGGATCGCGCACGGCGGCAGCACCGATCCCAGGCACAGCAACCCGAAGCACCTCGTCGACGTCGACCCGCAGTGGTGGCAGACGCGGCTCGCCGGGATGTTCCACGGGCCCCAGGTGCGCGACGGAGGCGCCCACGCCGGGCTGTTCTTCGACCGCATGCAGCGCGGTGCCTTCGAGATGCGGGTCCACAACGAGCGGCCGCTCGGGCCCGTGCCCGGCAACTCGACGTGGGAGACCACCAACAAGACCAGCGTGTCGGTCTCCAGCGGCACCAGCCGGGGCACCGAGGGCGAGGCCGGGCTCAACTTCTGGGGCGCCATGGCCGACGCCGGCACGGGCGTGTCCCTGTCGACCGGACGGGGAACCGAGGACTCGCTCGGCGGCTCCACCAAGGCCGCGTCGCAGGTCAAGACGCCGATGCAGCTCTACACCGGTGACCTGGTGCTGTCGGTCCGGGCCGATGCGTGGCAGCAGCTGTTCGGGCAGCCGAACCACCGGTGGGACGCCATCAGCCCCTACCCGACCGGGGCGCAGAGCGACACCGTCGAGATCGTCGTCCCCGACGGGCTGCTCTACGTCAAACCGCAGAACCCGGTGACCACGCACCCCGACGCACGCCTCACCGACGACCTGCCGCTGCTGCGCGATCTCGGTGCGGGACTGGACCGCTCGGTCGTCGTCTCCGGTTTCACGCGGGACGCGCCGGAAGCGACCGGGCAGACCCGGGACGGCTCGACCGACCGGCCGGACGAGGACGGTGGGAGCAGGGCCGAGCAGGACTCCCAGACCACTCAGGACTCCCAGACCTCCCATGACGACCAGGCGCCGGGCGGTCAGGACCGGCTGTCCGACGACGCGATTCGCGCGCTCTGGCACGCCGCGCCGGAACTCTTCCCCGGCTGGACGCCCGATTCTGGCCGCCCGGCACCGCTGTTCGACGCCACCAACGCGCTGCGCGCCCTGGACAACCCCGCCGACGTCCGGGAGGTGCTCAACGGCGGCTGGCAGCGGACCATGTTCCGCTCGCGCTGGTTCGGCTCGCACTACTACACGTTCACCGCGACGGCCGAGCAGCAGCCCGGTGCCGAGATCATCGACCGCGGCGACGTGCCCACCGGTGGTTACGCCGAGACGCAGGGCGTGCGGGGCACGGGCGAGGACTCGTCGCGCAGCGCCGCCGTCTCCGCGTCGCTGACCGCGTGGCCGATCATCCCGACGACTCCCGAAGGCGGTTCCCTGGCACCGATGCCGGCCGTCGGGGTGTCCGCCGAAAGCGGGGCCGAGCAGGCCAACCAGGTCGGCACTTTCGGCCAGGACCGGTCGGACACCGACGACCACGTGGGCGTCCGGGCACCCGTGAAGATCAACTTCAAGGTGCACAAGTTCCGCGTCCCGCCGCTGCTGCTGTCCACCTTCACCGAAGGCGCGGTCGGTTCCAGCGCCTACCGGCACCCGGAACGGCGCGAGGTGACGCTGCCCCCGCAGCTGTCGCAGTCCCAGGGGCACGTCGACCTGAACCTGCCCGAGTTCCTGCTGAACCAGCCCACCGACCACGCCCCGGGCGGAACCGGGCGCGACATCACCGACGCGGCCAAGCAGTCGCCGTCCTTCCAGCTGGCCAAGGGAACGAGGGACCCGCAGCTCACCCAGCACGCTGTGGACGCCATCGTCGAGGCCCGAGGGCACAAGGACCTCGTCCAGCGCTGGTTCGGCGAGGGAACGCCGAACCGCGGCAAGCTCGACGCGCTGTTCTCGCCGGACGTCATCGTGCCCAACATCGGCAACGACCGGCGGCTGCTCAGCGACGACGGGTACACGACGTCGTTCAAGGTCCACGACCGCTTCCTGTCGGTGGACTACGAGGTGCAGGTCAAGCCGCGGCTCACCGACCCGCAGTACATGCACTCGTGGACCGAGGCGCAGCACTCCTCGAAGCAGGGCGCGGAAGCGGGCCAGTCCTCCAGCGACTCCCGCTCCCGCGGCGCTGACGCCGGTTTCGGAATGATGGCCATCCACAACACGAACTGGAGCAACGCCGAGAACGCCGCCTCGCGCGGGGTGTCCGACTCCGAGACCGCGGCCACGGCCCTGGAGCAGAGCAACACCTCCCGGACCCGCGGGCAGGACTGGCGGCGCTACAGCGCCATCCCGCACTACGACCTCGTCATCCGCTCGAAGCCGCACTTCGCGCCGTCCTGGTCCGAGCACCGGATGGAAGGCCCCAACGGGTTCACCGGCACACCGGTGGAATTCGACGTCCGCGAGGGCCAGCACACCCCGTTCGACACCCCGCCGCAGACCGCGCCCGTGACGACGCCTGCGCCCGTCACCCGGGATTCGAACGTCACGGGGGTGTCCCGGACACCGGAGCAGGCGCAACGCGAGATCCAGGCGATCGAGGACCAGCTCGCCGAGCTGAACTCGCAGTACGACCGGTTGACCAACAAGATCATCCGGCTCGGCGACGCCGTGCAGGCCATGGCCGAGCCGCACCTCGACGGCGGGCCGAGGCCGGACCCGCGCCAGGTCGAGATCATCCACCGCGCGGCGATCGAGGTCACCGAGCCCGACGTGCAGCGGCTCGACCAGGTCGGGCGGCAGATCGCGGAGAGCGAGCTCGCGCTGCACGACCTCCGCCGCGAGACCAGCGACCTCGCGCCCGGGGTTCCGCCTCAGGAGACCGGCACCGGGATCCGCCCCGACGAGAGCAGGACCGACAGCGACGGCAGGCACTTCGACCGCTCCGGCAACCTGCTCCAGCAGGGGCAGGACGGCCAGTGGCGCAAGCAGAAGTACTTCGCGCTGCCCTGGCTGGACGACAGCACGATGGTGCTCGGCATCCGGCCCGAGACCAACCCCTACACCGGCCGGCCCCACCACATGGCCGGGTTCCCGTCGCTCCCCGGCGGCAACGCCCAGCAGCACCCCACGACCGACGGCGACATCGTCGGCGGCACGCTGGCGAACCAGATCGGCGAGGACCTGCACGGCGCCTACCGGCTCAGCGATCACGGCGAGGTCGTGCACTCGAACCCGGGCACGGGCAACGCCAAGGCCGATGCGCACTTCGTTCCCACCGGCCTGGAACGCGACGGGAACCCGCGTCCCGCCGCCGGCAACACCCAGGAGGTCGGGCGCAGCGTCGAGATCGACGTCCGCGATCTCGGCGTGACGCAGCGCAACAGCGACCGCGAGATCCTCGCCGCCGTGGCCTACGCGTCCGGGATCGAGGACTTCGGTTCGCGGCACGCCGAGGAGTTCTTCGCCGACCCCTCCAGCGCGCAGGTCGCCGAGGCCGTCCGGGACCGGCTCCCCGCCGCACCACCGGACACCGCGTCACCGGACACCTCGCCCACCCGGCAACCGGTCGTCGAGGCGCCCGCGGCCGCCGACGAACCGGTGGCGTCGTTTCGGGTGGAGGCGGAGCGGTGGAAGGCGTTGGATGACGCGTTCGTGTTCGGTTCGGGGGATGGTCGTCGGAGGGTGCAGCGGGGGCGGGGTAGTGGTGTTCGGCAGCAGGTGAGTTACAGCGTGATTCCGGAGGTGGGGCGCTGGAATCTGGTGACGAGGTTGTACTTGCGGCCGGCCGAGGGGGTCAGTCAGGCGGATCTCGTGGCCGTGCGTGCCAGCACCGCCGAGGGCATCGAGATGCTCGTCAATCAGCAGTCGCACACGTTGCCCGGTCCGGAGGTGGAAGCCCGTGCTCGCGTGGTGTTTGTGGATGATCCGGGTGCGGCGGATGGTGTGGTTGAGGTGGTGGCGGGGCGTC